>NZ_JBFODN010000261.1:0-13044 GCF_040908345.1 Aeromonas sp. R3-1 | reverse complement strand
GGCAATCCGCCCCTCACTAACCCCCCAAGCTAACATTCTATTCTGGAGCATACATACTCCTCCCAAAAAAAGTTATTATTATTTGTTGTTTTTATAAATCAATGGTAGATATTCATTATTGCTATTTATAAAGATAAACATTGCAAGTAATCTTGTATTGATGATGTTCCGCAAATATAAAAAACAAACGCCATTCAGAATATTTTACAAAGAAAGATCTGAATCCATTTCATGACGTGCAGTCCTCTGGCCAGAGTGCTCGTGCTGAGATTTTAATGCATACGCTCCAGGCCTCATCCTGAAACGTGCAATTTTTTTGGCTGCTAATATAGGGTTATCCATTATGATTCTAAGACCTCGAGTAGCAATCTCACCGACCTCTGCGTACTCTCTACGGAGCCGCTCAAGGTCTGAACCTGCTCCTGCAACTGTTCGAGCGAAACGCTCATCTGATGAATGGAGTTCTCGGCAGAGACGTTGCTGTCGCTGGTATGCGTGTTCAAATGCTGCACCATGGTCAGCAAGACCTGATGGTCGTTCATTATCTGCTGCTGTGTGACATGCAGCGATTGAACCTGCTCCCTGAGTGTTGCTATCGAGCTCATCTGCTCGGTGTTGATAAAACTGAGCAACTCTAATAATTGTTTCTCTAAATTCATGATTCACTCCTAATAATGCTAAAATAGCGCTCAAAATTTTCATCAGCAGTTGAATTAATGCCTTTTCGGTGTCTACTGTTAGGGTTCCCTCAGGGTTAATTGGGGTCAGTGTGTAACCTGCATATAGCTGCATCTGCTGTTGCCAAAAAAGAGCATTTGTTGGCTGTTTGCGATGTCTCTGGGTTATCACTGCGGCCATACCTGTCGGTCGTCTCACAGGCCTCGGAGAGGGCATTGGGTGCAGCGTCTCAGTGACGTTATAGCGGCTCTGATTGAAGGCCCGGCGTTTGGCTATCCGCTCCTCAATCTGCTGCCAGAGTGCATCCAACGACGGTTGTGGAGGCGTTGTTATCGTCAACGTCGGTCTCACCACATCAATACTGGTAAACGCACGGCTAAATAAAGGTCCTTTCAGCCGAAAAGCCTTGATCTTTCCCTCTGGCACAATCCGTATGTAATCCTTTTTAGCCTCGACTTCGCTAATACCATACATTTGTCGAGTCTGAGGTTGCTCCAGCCAATCAATCACAGCTTGTCGGTTACATAACTGACCCTGAGTTACCCGTAACTGCACCGCATCAGATAACGCTGCAATCAAGTCCGCATTTTTACTGTACCGTGGTATTGTTCCTGTCAGCCTCTGGCGTCGCGGATCATCTGGACGTGCGAGGTTATATTTCAGGTTGAGGTAATCACGGATCGCATTAAAATCACCTTCCGCACCTGGTGGGTGAGGGTTGAAATATTTTCCAGTGCGCAGATTAATCCGTGGGATTAAAAAATGATTCTCCAGATTTTGTTCATGCGTATGTTGTACCCACAAGATCATCCTGTCCTCTATGGGTAATCCCGCAAAAACCAGCTCCTCCATCAATGCACGAAATTCCTGAGCAATATCAGGATTGGAACTCAGCGTCTGGTTGTCCTCAATTGCATGTGCAATGACACCGCTGGTGTATTTATATTTATGTGGCGATATCTCGATTGCATAAGCAATGTCTCGTGGATTTCCAGCCAACAGCTCAGGTGGTGGAGTCCGTTGTACACCATGGATCAGTCTCAGTTGTTGGTTCAACCGATGAACCAATGGAGCGTCATTTTTATCACGAGCAACCCTAATCGCATCAGCGATTGTACTACGCTCATTTTTTTGTTGCGGCGTCAGAGCGCTGTAGATACCCAGTAGGTAATCTATTGGGGCGCTGGACTTAGTCTGGCGATGCCCATTGGTTGCAAAAAATCTAATCACCGCCATAGCTCATGCTCCTCATACTCACTCTCGATTAATGCTGGATTTACCTCCACTGCATCCTCGTCATCCTCACCTGAGTGTGACCATGTAGTGTCTGGGGTCGCAGTATCGCTTTTGTCATGGCGTATAACCCGAGATGGCTGTGTTAATTGTGGTGATAACATCTCGTTGATTTTATCAACCTGCTCTTTATGTTGTTTTTCTAGTTCCCTGAGTTCGCATAAAATAAAAAGTAGATTTACATCGCCCTTATGGGAATTACACCATTTTACCAGCTGATTGAAATTGTTATAAAACCCGGTCTGTTGCGCAATAAGATTATTTATTGTGTCGCGTAATGTTTCTGCTGGAGAAATGACGATTTTCAATTTTGTGAGAGATTGAGATGCTAACCTCGATACAGTGATGCTTGCATTTTTAGCCTTTTTCTCCCAACGACGTTTTTCCTCATATGTGCAGCGTAGCTCGATTCGATGATCACGGATCTCTGTAAAACTCGGCAGCATTTGTCGAACGATGTCTGTATCCATATTTACATCTCTAGCTATACCGTTAATAGTGACAGCGACATCGTCATTGATGCACCTGATAACGGCCCTTTCAATGAGCAGCATGAGATCAGGATCTCTTGTAAGCTCCTCACGTAAAGTGTTATTTTTGCTATTCCTTAATTTTTTATTTTCTTTTCCCACGTATTGTCTCCTGGCTGCTGAACAGCTCTAATTTATATATTTATTTAGCGGGTCTGGGCGGCAGCCCAGGTAGGTCCAGGGCGACAGCCATGGCAAGGCTCCGTACACCGTACATTGCGGAACGCAATTTGTACGGTGTAGGAGTGACCTTGCTCTTTTTATTAAAAGCAATAAACTGCCTGATTAGATAGTAGCGTCAACGATAGTTTTTAGCTGCAACGATACCGTACACACTTAGATCATATTAACCCGATAACTCTCTTTAATTTATGCTATCGTAATTCACTTCTTTTTAAGGAGCATTTCGATTAATGGTATTATCGATTGCATCTCTGGCATGGTCATCAACTCATTCCAATTTCTGTACAATGTGGCAGATGGCGCAGCAGACTGCTCTACCGTATCTACAGCATTCGAATGTAAGCACCGTTGCAAAACCGCTCCTGCCTGGGCTCCAAAATCGACTGCATCCTCGACTAACCATTGGCCATAACAGCGCTGAATCATTTCAGTACCAGCATGCCCCATCTGCCGTGCAATCCATGGTACATTTATTCCGGCAGACAATAGTTGACTGGCAAATGTATGACGGAATTGCGACGGCCCGCGATAATCAACGCCAAGAGAGATACAGTACGGTTTAAAGAATTTTTCTCTGTATTCATCAACTGAGGCGTAAGGACGCCGCTTTGCACAAAAATAGGCTAACAATGTCCGAGATTCGATTAATTTAGTTCGATTATCATTCTGCGTGACTTTTATATTTTTTGCCTTTCTATTCTTGGCTTGTTCTAGCAGCAGAGTTAGCGGTTCTATTGCCTGCGCTGTCAATTCTATTGTTCGTCTAGACCCCTCATTTTTAGGGGTTTTATACACACCATTTACCAAAGCCAGATCTATGGTCAGCATCTTTTTTTCGAGGTCAACCACTTCAGCACTTAAGGCGAGCAGTTCACTAATTCGTAAACCAGTTGCTATCCCTACCTGTATCAATGCAGTTTCAATTTGATAGTTTTCCTGCTTATTCTGTTGTAGCAATAGTGCAATCTCAGACTGCAAGAATGGTTTCGGCTTCTTTCTGATAAATTTACATTTCTTTATGTTTTCCATCGGATTAGATGGAATTAAACCGTCGAGTTTCGCCCTAACAAATACACTGCGCAGAATTTCCAGGTAGTGATTAACTGTACAGCCATTATATTTCTTTAAAAGTTTTACGACCATCATCTCTATGTCTGTAGAGCTAAAGTCGATCAACTTTTTCTTACCGAACCAAGTTACAAGCTGCTTGCTCTTGCGGCGATATGGTCCAATGGTCGATTCAGCATAGCGGGCTTCTTTAAATTTCAGATTTTCATTTATTGCCAGTCCAAGAGTCTTATTTAAATCTTTGGCCTGTGAGTTTTTATCATTGTTCATCGGCTCTAATCCAGTTGATTTGCGCATAGGTTATGAGCATTAAAAAAATAAGTCAACAGATTTTTGATGCACAAACGAAATTACAAGTCAAGAAAATTATTTGGTTTTTTAAATAATATCGTTCCACCACAACATCTGAGCCACACAGGGCACGATTTCTGGTTGAATTTCCCTGTTGTAGAGCGCGATTGATCCCACCTATCAGATAAGTGAGCATTGAGTTTGGGGCTTATACGTCTATGAGCACTACAGCAAAAGTTCACAAGACGGTACTGGATTGACACTTATACTAAGTCTCTGGGAATCAACTCTATCTTTTCTTTCAAAAGAGAGACGCTTACCCGTTTACCATAGCGGCCAAAAGTGATCCCTGTTTTACTATGTCCCGCCAACTCAGCCACAATATGCTCAGCAACGTCCGCCTGCTGTAACTCATCGATGAAACTATGCCGCAGCCCGTAAAGCGTGGGACGGCCCTGACCTACGATGCCAGCATCATTGAGGTGGCGTTGGAAGCGACAGGTGATGTTATGCGCCCAGTCGTCGTCTTTGCCTGATGGTTTGTCGTCGAACAAAAATACCTGCCCCTGACCGCGACAACTCTCCACATAGTCCAGGAATTGATGTCCGATCAACGCACTATGTAGCGGCACGGTACGGTACGCATTGGCACTCTTGAGCTGCTGATCCACCTCTCCCGCATCAACCATCAGACACCAAATCCCCTCGACCTGTTTGACGTTCAGAGTTTTGAGCTGACAGGCCTCAGAGGGACGCAGCCCTGCGTACAGGCACAAGAGCGGTACCCACCAGTCCTGGATTTTCAACTTTCTGCCTTTCTGGAATTGTTTGCTGCGCAGGCTGGCAAACAGCTGAGCCAGTTGAGGGCGATACCAACGCACTCGCTCCTCATCCGCCCGTTTGTTCGGCTTTTTACCTGCCGTCAGCCCATCGAATGGGTTACGACTGCAATAGTCCAGTGCCACGCACCAACGGAAGAACTGTTTCAGGGCAGCCAAATAATCGGTCTTAGTTTTGAAACTGATGCCGCTCTTGCGAAGCAAGCCGTTGCGATACTCCTGTGCTAGCGCGGGCGTCACCTCATCAATTTTGACGCCTTTGGCCCAGGTGACGAAGGCGTTGATCCGAAGTTGGAGCTGGCCCACCGACCTATGCTGGATCCCCTCACTGGTTTTAGTCTCGATGAATCTCGCCAATGCGTGGGTGAGCATGATCCCACTGCTGGGGCAAGCTGAGGCATCAACAGAAGGTTCACGAGGTGTGGAAGGTGTTTGAGGAGGGATGAACCCAGCAGCTTTGAAAGCGTCAAGATCGGCGCGGATCCAGCGATAGAAACTGCGGGGTGTAGTATCGGCAGGGGTAGCCGCGATTAGTGCACGAGTACGAGCTGCCACTGCTAGGTTGCGGTCTACGGCGAGCTGCCTATCTTTGGTGCAAAGGGAAGTACGGATAGCGAAGGGCAAGCCACGGTCACGTAGTGACTTAGGCAGCGGGAGACGAGTGTAGTAGGTGCCGGAGGCATTTTTACTCAGATACATGATCGTTCCACCCAGTTGATCCAGGAAAAAAATCACGTAAGTCTAGAAATGAAAAAACCCGTTGAAATTCAACGGGTTATATTTGGCGGTGAGGGAGGGATTCGAACCCTCGATACGTTGCCGTATACACACTTTCCAGGCGTGCTCCTTCAGCCACTCGGACACCTCACCAAATTTTTGTTCGCTGCGCTGTTGCGCTGGAACGGGGCGTAATTTAGGGGAAAGGGCTGTGTGGGTCAACCTCTTTTCCCCTTATTTTTCATAATCTTTTCCGAATGCCTAACCCTTGTGCAGAATGCCGTTTTTTTAAACCGGATCAGGGCTTGTCGAGGATGATCAGACTGTCCGGCAGCTCGTTCTGATCCCGGGTGGCCGGGAAGGCGTCGGTCAGAATGGCGCTAACGCGCTCTACGCACTCCAGAAAACCCTGTTCGATCTCCTTGTTGCGCACTCGTGCCACGAAGTCGTCGATGATCTCCTGCCACTGGCCGTTGTCGATATGCTGGGCGATGCCATCATCCACCAGTATTTCTACATAGTGCTCGGCGGCCGAGACGAAGATCAGCACCCCGAGTCGGTCGCGGGTACGGTGCAGTCCTTGCTCGACAAATTGCAGGCGTGCCATCAGGGCCGCCCGGTGCTGGCGAACCTTCTTCGGGATGAGCCGCATCTTGATGGGGGTCCAGTGGAACAGCAGGCTCAGCAGTAGCCAGACTGACCACTGTACCAGCAGGATTTCGTACCAGCCGAGCCAGAAGCCGAGCTGGAACACCAGCAGCGGGGTGAGCATCGCCAGCAGCGCCGCCCAGAGGGTGGGAATGTAGCGATAGCCATCGCTGGCCGGGGCCAGCACGGTGACCAGTTCAGCATCAGTCTCTAGCTCCGCTTCGCGCACCTTGGCCTGAAGCGTGTGGAAGAACTGTTTAGAAATCATGATTTGTCTCTTTACTCCTGTTACCAGCCACCGGAGGCTCCGCCGCCGCCAAAACTGCCGCCGCCACCGCTGAATCCGCCGCCAGAGCGACCTCCAAAGGAGCCGGCACCCAATCCACCGGCCATATAGGCCGACCGACGTCGTCCTCCTGGCCCACCGCCACCACCGCCGCGCAGGTTGTGGAGCACGATCATCGCAATCACCACCAGAATAAACAGCCAGGGGCCGCCACCGTTGTCACTCTTTGGCTGCTCGACCGGCTGATACTCTCCGGCGAGTGCCTTCATGATGCTCTGGCTGCCCGCCATGATCCCGGCCACCATATCGCCGCGCTTGAAGGCGGGCAGGATGCGGCCATGGATGATGTTGGCGGCGATGGCGTCGGGCAGGGCGCCTTCCAGCCCGTATCCCACCTCGATCCGCACCTTGCGCTCATCCTGGGCGATCAGCAACAGCACGCCATTGTTCTTGCCTTTCTGGCCGATCCCCCAGTGGCGACCGAGTTGGTAGCCGTACTCCTCGATGGTCTCCCCACCGAGGCTGTCGACAGAGACCACCACCAGCTGGATGCCGCTGCGTTTTTCAAAGGCGGCCAGCTGTTGGGTCAGTTGATGGGCCTGTTTGCGGGACATCAGACTGGCTTCATCCACCACCCGTCCGCTCAGCGTCGGGAAGTCGGGTGCCGCTTGCAGGGCCGTGGCCCAGAGCAGCAGACAGGGAAGAAACCAGCGCAGCATCATCTTCATTGGAAGCTGACCTTGGGCGCCTCATCGGCACCGGGTTTGGCACTGAAACTGGGTTTGGCTTCCAGATCCGAGTAGAGCAGCTTGGACCAGATAACGCCGGGGAAAGTGCGGATCTCGGTATTGAACTGGCGCACCGCCTCGATATAGTCGCGGCGAGCCACCGAGATGCGATTCTCGGTTCCTTCCAGCTGAGCCTGCAGGGCAAGGAACTGCTGATCCGCTTTCAGCTCGGGGTAGCGTTCTACCACTACCATCAGGCGGGAGAGGGCGCTGGAGAGCTGGTTCTGCGCCGCTTCAAACTCCTTGAGCTTGGCAGGATCGCTCACCTGCACGCTGCCGACCCGGGCACGGGCATCGGTGACCGCCTTTAGGGTCTCCTGCTCATGGCTGGCGTAGCCCTTGACGGTGGCGACCAGATTGGGGATGAGATCGGCGCGGCGCTGATACTGGTTCTCCACCTGCCCCCAGCTCGCCTTGACCTGCTCATCCAGGGTCGGAATATTGTTCATGCCGCAGCCGGTCAGGCCGAGCAGCAGGGTCAGGGTCAACAGGCTCTGCGTGGTTCTGCGCCAGAGTGATGTGGCCATCTTGTTGTTCTCCTTTGATATTTCGAGTCGATAGTGCGCCATGGATGGTGTACGACCAAGAGTGCACCACCATACCAGCTTGGGGTCAGTTGCCACAACGCGCAGGTAGTTCGGGTCGCTTGTTTATGCCGGAGACCTTGGGCAGTTGGGGCTTGTCTTTGAGCCAGGAGGCCAGCTCTTCCCCGCAGCCATTGCCGGGCGGAATGGGGGCCTGAGGTTCGCAATCGGGGCTGCCTACCGGGCAGCGTAGCCGTACGTGGAAGTGGCTGAAGTGGCCCACCCAGGGGCGCAGCTTGGCGACCCAGGGCTCGTCACCAGCCTGCTGGCAGACCGCGGATTTGATCACCGGATTGACGAAGATGCGGGCCACCTCGGGTTTGCTGGCCGCAAGCCGCAGCAGGGTGAGCTGCTGGGGGCCAAAGCGGCCTGGCAACATCTTGTAGCTGGGTTCGTCGATCAGCGCCCACTCCTTGGGGGCATCCTGCTCCCATTTGCTGATGGGGCGGTTGGCCATGCGAAACCAGATATCGGCATCAAGGCCAGTCTGATGGCTGCGATGGCCGGAGGTAAAGGGGCCGCCCTGGGCCATCGCCAGATCGGCGATATAGAGATCCGGCAGCCCGGCCATGCGGGTCTGGTTGGCCAGCGTCTGCAGATAGTGGATAAGGTCGGGGTGGCCGTAGTAGCGCAGCCGTTTGGTGCGGATCACCTGATAACCCGGCCCTTCGAGGGGCAGGGATACGCCGTTTTTCAGGCAACCGGCGGCATAACCGCCGATGGCTTCTGCCTGCAATACGGTCGCCAGCAACAGGGACGTCAGCATGTGCGTGCTCCTTGTCTTGCTTCGAGTCGGCTCAGCAATACGAACAGACTCAAACATATAGATAAATAGGCTGCGGCCACCAGCAGCCAGATCTCGTAGACCAGTCCGCTTGAGTTGGCCATCTCGGTGCCGACGAAGGTGAGCTCCTGCACCGAGATAAGGGAAACGATGGCGGTATCTTTCACCAGCGCAATGAGCTGGCCGGTGAGGGGGGGGAGCATCAGCAGCATGGCCTGCGGCAGGATCACATGGCGCAGCCGCACCCAGGGAGAGAGCCCGAGGCTCTGCGCCGCCTCCCACTGGCCACGGGGGATGGCGGCCAGCCCGGCGCGGACGATCTCGGCGACGAAGGCTGCGCTGATCATGCCAACGCAGAGGGTGCCTGAGATGAGGTTCTCCCAGCGGGCAGATGGGCCAAACAGCGCCTCTTGCCACGGGGAGAGTGATACTGTGCCGAGCCAGCGTGAGAGGCCGCTCGCAGGCAGCAGCTGGTTGGCGATAAAGAAGTAGAAGATGAAGATAAAGACCAGCGGCGGCAGATTGCGGATCAGCTGGATAAACAGGGTCGCGGGCATCACCAGCCAGGGGCGGCGGCTGAAGGCGGCTACCCCCAGCGCAGTGCCGAGCAGCAGCGCCAGCACCATGCCGAGCAGGGCGATGCGCAAGGTGGTGAGCAGACCGCTGAAAAAGTAGGGCAACTCGCCGTAAGGGCCAGGGGTGAACAGCAGATCGAAGGCCTCATGCCAGCGCCACTGATAGGCTACCCCGATGTGCAAGCGGCTGGCCAGCCAGAGGCCTGCCAGCAGCAGGATCAGGGCGATCGCCCCATCCAGCCAGTTGATGTTCCGACATGGCCCACGGACGATGCGCCGGATGGTCTGTTTGAGGGCCATCAGCATCAGGGGTTGGCGACCTGCGCTTCCCACGCCAGCGACTTGAACCAGTAGTCATGGCGCGCCTTGAGCCAGCCATCGGCCTGACGGGCGGCGATCCACTCGTTGAACTGTTCAGCCAGGGCATCATCCCCCTTGCGCAGGGCAAAGCCTTCATCGCCTTGTGCCAACGGCTCGGCAAACGGCATAAAGAGGGCATCCGGGTGGCGCAGCGCCTCTTGCTCGGGTTTCGGGGAAGAGGAGAGGGCGCCGTGGGCGCGGCCGTTCAGCACCTCCTGAAAAACCTGTGACTCGTCATCAAACTGGCGCAGGGTGGCCTTGGGGAAGTGCGCTTTGGCTACCTGTACCGGTGAGGCGCCACGACGTACCGCCAGGATCACCCCGCGCTGGTTGAAGTCCGCCACGGTTTTCTTCTCTTTGGCCATGGTGCTGGAGGCGGCCAGCTGCACCCCCGAATGGGAGTAGGCCTGGGTGAAGCGCACGCTCTTCTCCCGCTCGGGGGTGATGGTGAGGCCGCCGATGATGACGTCATATTTTTTCGCCAGCAGGGAGGGGATGATGCCATCCCAGGCGGTAGGCACGAACTCTACCTGCCAGCCGTTATCTGTGGCGAGGCGACGGGCCACGTCAATCTCGAAACCGATCAGGGCCCCCTGCTTGTCGCGCATCGCCCAGGGGGCGAAGGTGGACATGCCTACCCTCAGGGTACCGCTCTGCTCGATCTGTGCCTGGGTGTCGGAGGGGGCAGTTTCTGCCAGTGCTGGAGTGAGCAGGCTTGCTAGCAGCAGGGCTGCGCCCGACAGGGTGGTCTTGAATGACAGAGTCATGGTTAGCGTCCTTGTTGATCCGGATTCAGGTGACGGGCCAGCGCCCGCGAACAGGCTGACAGCGTCAGGGTTAACAGCAAATAGAGGGCGGCCACGGTAAACCACACCTCAAAGGTCAGAAACGTATCGGCAACCAGAGTACGCCCTTCGTTGGTCAGATCGAAGATGGCGATCACACTCACCAGCGCCGAATGTTTGATAAGGGAGACCAGCTCGTTGGTCAGCGGCGGCAAGGTGATGCGCACCAGCTGGGGCAGGATCACCTTGCGCAGGGTGATGGCCCGTGACAAGCCAAGCGACTGGGCTGCCTCCCACTGTCCTTTGGGAATGGCCTGTACGCCTGCACGCAGCACTTCGGCGGTGAAAGCGCCCTGATAGAGGGAGAGGCTCAACACGGCGCAGGCAAGGGGGGCCAATCCCAGCATGGGGCCCAGCAAGAAATAGAGAATATAGAGCTGCACCAGCTGGGGCGTGGTGCGCACCAGCGCCAGATAAGCGATGGCGAGCCATGGGCCGAGCCTGGAGGGAAGCAGCCGCAGGCTGACCACGCACACCCCGACCGCCAGAGTGCCCAACAGGCTGAGCAGCGCCACCTGCAAAGTGACCAGCAGGCCGTTTAGCAGGGGGCCAGCATAAAAGGTTCCCTCATCCCATTCGCCGAGAAAGGGCAACACCCGCGGCCACTGCCACTCATAGCCCATCTGGCGAGCGCCGCTATAAAGCGCCCAGCCCAGTAGCACAGAGAGCATCACAGTGCCTGACAACCAGCCGAGCAGGCGGGGGCGATTGAGCCTAGCCATGATAGCTGAGCACCTGTTCGAGGAAGGCCCGGGTACGCGGGTGACGAGGGGCGTTGAACAGCTGGGCGGGCGGGGCCGACTCGATGATTTTCCCCTCATCCATAAAGAGCACCCGATCCGCCACTTGACGGGCAAAGCCCATCTCGTGAGTGACGCAGATCAGGGTCATCCCCTCGTCAGCCAGCTCGCGGATCACATCGAGCACTTCGCGGATCATCTCGGGGTCGAGGGCGGAGGTGGGCTCGTCAAACAGCATCAGCTCGGGTTGCATGCAGAGGGAGCGGGCGATGGCGACCCGCTGCTGCTGGCCGCCGGAGAGCTGGTGGGGGTACTTGTCGGCCTGTGCCTGAATACGCACCCGCTCGAGCAGCCCGAGCGCCCGGGCTTTGGCCTCCTCAGGGCGCAACCCCAGGGTATGCACCGGCGCCACCATCAGGTTTTCCAGCACCGTCATATGGGGGAAGAGGTTGAACTGCTGAAACACCATGCCAACCCGACCTTGCAGGCGGCGCAGGTAGGAAGGGGTCACCGGCTCGCCAAACAGGAACAGCTGGCCGTCGTCGATCCCCTCCAGCCCGTTGATGGTGCGGATCAGGGTCGATTTTCCCGAGCCTGACGGGCCACAGATAACCCACTTCTCTCCCCGTTCAATGGTGAGATCGATGTGATGAAGAGCCTGAAAATCGCCATAGAATTTGTCGACGCCACAAAAGCGCACACAGGGTTGCGAGCTGGTCAAGAAGCGGGTTCCACTGAGAATCATTTACGCCATGGTATTGATTTTATAGGGGGATGACAAAGAAAACCCCCTTGTCAGCATCCTGATGGCTATTCACAATGGCGCCATTTCGTGATGACAGGAGCTTTTCATGCGTATTACATCCTTGCTTGCCGATTTGCAGGTGCAGCTGTTGATGCCGCCAGCGGTTCGCTATCGCTGCGTCATTTTTCTGTTGTTGCTGGTGAGTTGGGGCGTGGTGGCGGCCTCCTTGTGGGATGGTTGGGGCGCCATGGCGCTGCTCAACTGGGTAGGCGTGGTCTTTGGTGGCATCACCGGGATCATGGTGTCGCTGCCCCGCAGCTGGCAGCCCTGGCGCCTGGCGGAGCTGGGGTGGGATGAACAGCATATCTATCTGCTCAATGGCAACAAGGATGAGGCGCTGGCACTGCCCCGCAGCCAGCTGGTGGCGCTCGAACGGGAGAGGCGAGTGGGCCACGACGGCCAGTGGCTCGACTTCAGCCTCGATCTGCAGCTGAGTGAAGAGGAGCTGGCGGCGGCCATGGCCTTGCTGGATCTCAAGGCAGGGGAGCTGCATCTGGTGAGCCCGTCGGTCTATCGCTTCGGCTTTAAACGGGCCTGGCACGGTCGCCGGATGCTGGCGCAACGGTTGTCAGATCTGCAATCGGCCTGAGTCGACTATTTTCTCGACAATTCCCGGCAAAGCTCAGATACTGCCAGTGACTCGAATTGATCTTGTCTGCACTGTTAACCCAAGAGATCAATCACTTGACGACAGTGTGGAGAAGGCCACGGCATGAAGCCATGGCAGGTCCGGCATAGGGGTTGTGCCCTTACCGTTATGCTGGGAATTGCATAGAGAAGGCACCTTGAATCGAGAGTGGATGGCATGAAGATTTACGTAGGAAATCTGTCGTACCGGATGACGGCCGACGAACTGAAAACCCTGTTCAGCCAGTTTGGACAGGTCGACAAGGTTGATATCATCATCGACCGCGATACCGGCCAGTCAAAGGGGTTTGGTTTTATTGAAATGCCGGTCAATGGTGATGCCGAAAAGGCCATCGCTGGTCTGCATGGCACAGAAGTCGGTGGCCGTACCATCACCGTCAAC
>NZ_JBFODN010000260.1:0-21574 GCF_040908345.1 Aeromonas sp. R3-1 | reverse complement strand
CCGACATTCCGCACCTGATTTAGGAATAAATTTGTCGGTAGCGCTCACCCAATACCTCCAAAATGATCTGCTGGTCTCCTGTTAGCTCCGTTACTTGTGGCGGAGCTTCTCCCAGTCGATATTCATGGATGCCACCAAAGCGCAAAAAGATCCAACGGGCCGTCGGCTGCTGGGTCGGTTTTTTTTTCATATCCGCCACACTGCGGTTCTGCGCCACTAATCCCTGCCTGATCCGGTGCTCCAACGCTGCGTAAATCATCAGGCTACAGGTCATCACCATCAGCAACGCTTCAATCCGCTCCGGTTTTTTCAGGTACAGTGAGGAGGTTAAAAACTCCGGGCTCTTGAGAAAACGAAAGCCTCGCTCGACATTCTGCTGTGCTTTATAGGTGGCCAACAGTTCGGCCATAGTCAGCGTATCGCTGTGGTCATTGGTCGCCAGGATGAACACCCCGGTCTGGTTGCGAGCCTCTTCAACGCAAGCCAGACTAGTTGCCGCCAACCCAGTGATTTGAAACTGATGGCCAATTGGCTCTTCGCCACTCTTGGGTCTGCCACGTCCTGTATAAACGGGTTCACCTACCACTTCGGCATCCAGTTGCAGCAGCATCAAGCTGGCGGTAAAACGGCTCAACTCAGCGTGGGCATCCGCTTGACAGGCAAAGCGTCGGGCACACAATTTGGCGAAGGCTTTGAGCTCGCGGGTGCTCTCTTTAAGCAGGTTTTTTGCCAGTGTCTGCTGCTCGCGATGGCTGGCCTGTTCGCTGCGCACCAACATCCAGCGCTGCGCGACGCCGGCATAATGGGCGGATTGCCAACAGCCATGATAACCATTGCCCAGCGCAACCAGCGACTGGGTGCCAATCGTTGCCACGGCCTGCTTGGCCTCATTCAACGTGACAGGCACCCGGGTGACAAACAGTTGCTGCTGTTGCTCCAGCAATTGCAAGGTCTCGGCGCAGTACAGTGCTGCATCACCGACCAGATAACGGCTCTCCTGCGCGGCCTTGAGGCTGCTCAAATGGCGACGAACAGTCTGGGCAAAGGCTTTGGTGTCGTTACTGTTGCCACTGAGGGCCTGCATGTAGATGGGTAGCCCGGCCTGATTTTCACAGATGAGTTCCAGAATAACCTGGTTCAGCTCTGGCCGATGATCTCGACTATAACCCCGCACCAATTGCAGCTTGCCGGTCTGCTCGCCATCGGCCTGGTCATAGGCGCCATCGACGTGGAAGCTGGTGATATCGAGGTGCACAGCGGTGCTTTTGAGCCCCAGCCGCTCGACGACTTGCGCCGCCATCACCTGATACAAGGTGCTGACATCGGCGTCGAAGAGGGCATCGAGACAGCGCCCGAGCACATCATCATTGAGGTCATCAGCACAGATCCCGGGGCCGATCAGGCGCTCAACCGGCTTGTTAGCGAAAAATTGCGGGAACATGTGCAGGGTGCTGCTGTGAAAGCCGAGGCCGTTCACTATCATGGCGACCAGCGCTTGACCATGTGAGACCTTGAAAGGGGGCGTTTTGGGGAGCACGGCATCGATCATGCGGGCAATGCCCAGTTCTTGGCAGAGTGCGGCGACCAAACCAAGGTGATCGAGGTTACGGATAGAGATAGCGGGAGCGGCCATGATGATCTACCTGCAAAAGAGAGTAATAGATCAGAATGGCCGATCGCCGTCAAGCTTTGAAAAAGCCAAAATTAGGTGCGGAATGACGGTTGTAGATTATTGCATTCCGGCTATGCCCTTGCCGCTGACGCAATGGCCACCAGCGATGACCGGCAACCACAACCCGCTGATTGAGCTACGGATAAAGCAAAGGGAGGCATTACGCCCCCCTTCGACTGATCACACGACCCAGTTACTTGGGTTGCAGCTTCATCTCCTTCAAATACTCCTGCACCTGCTGCTTGTAGTCCGCCTGATAGGAGAACTTGGTGCTGTCGCTCGCCGCAATCAGGTTCACTGCGGTACAAAACAGGGTAGCGGCCAGCAACCCCTTGCCAACCCACTGAGGATGGTTGCGGCTCCAGCTAACCAGCAACAGCAGGATCGGGAATAGGGCATAGGGGAAGATCAGCATCAGGTGCCAATAGTTGAAGATGATGGGCGACAGGGCCGCACTCACCAGCACCGCCAGCACCGCCGCCAGCGCATAGAGGCCGAGCCAGCTCGTGCCATCCACTGACGCGCGATCGCTGCGCAGCAGACGCGGCTTGAGTTCGCGCCACAGCTGCCAGTTGGCCTTGGCCGCCAGCAGCACAGTCGCCGAGCCTACCCCGTAAATCACCACCCGCCAAAGCCAGACTGCCGCCATCTGCAAATATTCATGACCCGCCAGCCAGATGAACTGGGTGTCGTTGACCAGCTTGCTGGCAAACAGCCAGGAGCCGTAACGCAGCCAGTAGAGCACTGATTTCAGCACCGGATAGACATGCACCAGTCCCCATCCGATATAGCGCTGACGCGCTTCGGGATCGACGTTCTGGGTGATATGGCTGTTGCTCATCACTTCCATGGCGTAAGGGATCAGAGATGCACCGATCAGCAGGGCTGCGACCACCACCCCGCTCCAGCTCACCTTGAGGATTCGGCGCCAGAACAGATAGGTGGAGATCACCGCCAGCAGCGGCCAGGAGTAGTGCAACTGCATCGCCATACCGATAGCCAGCAGATGAACGATGGTGTGCCAGAAGGAGGCCCGCTCGCGCATATGCCAGGCCGACCAGCAGTGCATGGCCGAGAAGAGGAACAGATAGGAGGGGTTGTAGAGCAGACTCTCGTACTGAAACCAGGGGTTGAGCCAGCAGAGCACCAGAAACAGCAACCGCGCATTGTCCTTCGATACGGGGTCAACAAACACCTGGCGGATCACCGCATCAAACAGCAGGAACCCAACCAGCCGCATCGCCAGCAGCAACACCATGGGGGCATAGGGAGAGTCCCACAGCAGCAGCGGCCCACCGATCAGCCAGGCCGACAAACTCCCCGGCACATTGCCCACCGCACTCGCCGCATTGCCATAGCTGAGCCAGACCCCCTCATAAGCCCCAAGGTAACCCTTGTAGAGCATCTGGGTCTGGTCGCCGGTGAGGAGCTGATTAACAGAAAACAACCAGGAGAGCAGCAGCCCTCCCCCAAGTCCCAGATAAAACAACACACTGGTCCCGTGTCTCTTGTGCAATTCGTTCAATGCCTGTGACTCCTGTTATTTAGGATTCTTGTTATCCATCGAGGAAATCCATCTGGAGAAGGTCTGCTCGAACTCGTTCATATCCAGCGAATTGATATCCTGACTGGTCAGTGACTTGGAAAAACGGTCACCGCATGCTAGACATGCAAATCACGATGTTCCCAACTTAGCCGTATCTAGAATACTAGAAAGTGCCTCTACAACGGCATTCTCATCGACATTGTTCATATCAGAATTCAGGCCAGGAGAATCACTAAAAAGAACCCGAACTAAAGGCGTTTTAGTCGGCAACCACTGGTTGAATGTCTCGCCATGACGAGGGTAGATAGCCACTAATGGCTTATCTAATCCAACAGCGATATGCACTATAGCCGTATCCACGGACAATACAACTTGGGAGTGCTTGACACAATAAATTGCATCATCGATGGTATTTACCCCCTCAAGCAGCTCAATATTACTGATGGAGCATTCAGTGACCATAGCCTCTGCAGCTGCATAAGTTGCGGGAGAGGAAAGCATCCCAAAACGATGAGTAGGAAAATTACGCCCCAATATTCTCAACAATTCAATTGCCTTAGCATGAGATAGTGATTTGTACTGCGTACTTCCAAATATATTTATAATAATTACATCACTACATGTAGAAGTCACATTCATCGTTCTTTTTGTTGGAATGATGTAGCGTGTATTTATATCTTTGACCCCCAATAAAGAGAGGATATAGCAATATTTATCCTGAAATAACATTCCTGCGGTAGCATGTGATAGCTTTACATTTACACGTCCAATATCATCATCAAGTGAAGCAACATTTGTAGGTGATAACTTGTGCAAAAGATAAAGATCTTTCATCTTCATCATCTCAGTCAGATGTATAACTAGATCTACATGAGCGATGTTTGAAACAGCTTGACGAATCATATGATAGCTAGGCCTTTTATCTATCACTATTACTTCATCCACCTTAAAATAATCCAAATAAAGGCTAGCTAATTCAGAAGTAGTAATAACTGATATTCTTATTTCACTTGACAACTTCCTTATCTCTCTAAAAAAGAAAGAGGACATGAAAGAGTCGCCTAGCTTGGCATCCCAACGTACCAACAATATATGATTAACATCCCCTTTAATTCCAACTGGAATGTATTTATCAAACAAAAAAACTCCCAGCTTTCGCCTAATCCTATCACGTAATAATTGTAAGTATCCAATCATTCCATTCACCTATCAATCATTTAAATATAGTAACCATAATCTCTTAAATCTATTTAAATACAACTTAATCAATGTTTTTTGCACAACAACACATATAGCCAGTAGAGCGGCAGCAAATCCGTAGACTTATCACGTATAAGTTACGACTCATTCTTTAACCTTAACAAACAAATGACTTCAGCAGCCCAGCATGCTATTGAGAACAGCTGTCACTTCGACAACATTCAAAGTAGATAGGCTGTCACCCGGCGCTCTCACCAGCTGATAGACGCCATAAAGCGGAATAAATGCATCACGCCACTGCTCACTGTTCATCAAGATCAGGGTGGGAACTTCGTAGGAGGCCGCAATATGGATAATCGAAGTATCGGTGGATAACACGGCGCAGGCATCACGGATCAGCGTTGCTGCATCCAGAATCGAATCGGGATAGATGGCGGTGAGATCCTGCCGGGATACAGCCAGAGGCTCGCGACTAAACAGCAGATAGCGAAGATTGTCGTGAGCAGGAAGGGCCCGCAACAGCTCACCTTGCAGCTCACGACCCATGGTATTGCCGCGCTGGCTCCCGGCCAGATTGACGATCACATAACGCCCAAAACGGCGGGTCTCATAATCGGGATTGCAAGGACAGGGAATGTTGGTTGCGAAGGTTTCCCCCTCAACAATCGCCAGCATCCTATTGACGAAGTGAGGCTCGCCAGCGGCTGCTACTTCACGAGCTCGCAGCCGGAAATCGGGTAGCAATTTCTGCTGATTGTCACTCTTGTGCCGCAGCGGAAGAGAGACTAGACGGCCATTGGCAACAAACAGTATCTTGGCCATAGCGAGCTCGTCCGGCTCATCAAAAAGATTGATCACCAGATCAAACTGTCGTGCCTTCAATGCTCGCAACTGACGCCAACCATCGGCATCCCACAGACGGTCATTCAGCGTGATCGGGTGACAGGCCAAGACACAATCCACCTTTCGAGCTAACTCCAGATTACGTGGGCTGCAGAGCAGCTCGATCCTGGCATCGGGATAGCGCCGTTTGATAGCATCCAGTGCAGGCAAAGACAGCACAAAGTCACCGATAGCATCGAAACATACCACCAATAAAGTTCGAGGGTCATTTTTTTTAACCTCACTACGAGGTAAACGCCTAATTAGCTGTTTAGAAAAAAACAACTTCATAACATTCTTTATGTTCATTAAATACCTTTGCTTTAGTTTTTTGAAGAATCATTAGTTTCCAAATAATGACCATATGCCCTATCTTCAATAGTGGTTTTAACTAAATCAACATCTATGCACGATGGTTCGACACCATAGGCATTCAAATTATTCAGCTGCAATCGGCCAAGTAAATAATCTGCAGGCATTCTAATAGGGTATGCGATCTGAAGTAGTTTTTTTGCTCCGTCCAAAGTCAAAATATAACCAACAGCTCCCATAATGCCTCGCTTTGATTTTTTTGAAGGTTTTCTATATTTATGAAGCCGATACCCATTCACCAAACTAGTATAAATAGGCATTTTTTTTGCTTTGCCATGATATAGATAAATCAAATCATAGCTTGACATACTTGATACTGAATCCACAATGCCTTTGAAATTCATGTGAATATGTGCATCATCCTCCAAAATAATCATCCTTTCTATTTTTTCATTAACTTGCTTTTCATATAGTTTAATATGACTTAGTGCACAAGCGACCTCAGCTAAACTTAGCTTATGCCCACAATACTCTTCTGCTAAAGCTAGATCAGCTAAATCAAGGTCTTGTTTAGTGAGTCTAGTGGAATCTACCGCATCAAAAAAGGTGTATGGTATTTTATAATGTTCCATCAACCACGCCATCTTTTCTCTGCGTTCCAAACATCTTTCCAAGCTTATTATATACACCGGAATCATAATGCGTCCTTATACTTATTGCTGGAATTAAAATCCGCACTAAACCAAAAATAGATTAATCCTATAGTAAACATGTATAGAACATTTTGTTGTTCTAGTGGCACATCACTTAGCCCAAAAATTGCAAATGCTATTGGGTATAGCGTGCCAGCTGATATAAAACCATTTTTCTTCATAGACCATAAAAATGGCAAAAATAACATAGATAACAATGCACCAAAACCCAGCGCACCCCGAATAACCAAGTTTTGCATATATTGATTATGCGTGTGCGAAAGAGGGTGGTCTAATATTACCCTGGAGACATCTCCACTTTCTACTTGATGCTCTTTTAAAATATTAAAGCCATTAGTTCCGACGCCAAGTACTGGATTCTCTACAAAGCCTTTCCATGCACTCTCCCATGCGATAAACCTCAACCCCCATGAGGTAGCGTACTGGCCTTCCTGCGCACTATTGATATCATAAACCGCTGCATTAAATCGCTGTTGTAAAATAGCACTGAATTGGAAAAGCAACATAATAGAGGTTACCGCCAATATTCCAAGAAATGAGTATTTTATCGGTTTTTGATAACTTTTCTTAAGCATTAAAAATACAAACAAAGCCAATAATGCTAACCAGACCCCGCGACTCTGCGCAACATAAATACTATACAACAATGCACTGATTGATAAAAAAACAAGAACTCTACTTAAAATGCTTTTACAGAAAGTATTAACTAGAGAAAAATTTAACAATATAAGTGCAAGGGCTGCTTGCGAGAATAAAATTGCATTAGTAAACCCCTCAACCCGATACATGCCATTATAATGCTGCCAAGCACTCACAGCGCCGAGACAAATACCTCCTATTATTACTGCATACTGGCTAATATAAAGAATCACTTTCTTTCTTGGGATCAAGAACCCAAATATAGCCACATAAAATATATTTCTAGCAACGCCATATTGATCACCATGTACAAAGCGATTAAAGAAAATAAATATAGCATAACCAAGGAAAACCCATAACAAACGGCGGTCAATCAAACCTACGAGCCGCTCACCACCGATAATGACATTCAACAAGCCCGTGGCAATTGAAATCACCAAAAGATTAGAAAGAATAGTCTTACCATTAGGCAATAAAAATAGCCCGCAGAATGTAAAAGCAAGCGTTATAGAAAAAATAAATGTGGTGAAACGATCCAACCACATTAACGATACTGAAGGCATACTTTACTTCCTAAAAACATAATTCCCCCTGATCTTGCGCCACAACCCGAGTACATCAGTGCGGGGGAAGATGGCGATCCGGCGGATCTTAAAAGGGTCCTGGTGCATTGCTTTGGGGCCACTATTGGTAGCAACGGCAAAACGATACCCGGCAGCGATAGCCCGCTCCTTGGCACTCTCGTTCATATCTCCGTAAGGGTAGGCAAACGAGAGCAGCGGATGGCCAAGCAGGGCCTCCAATTGGCGTTTATTCTCCTGAATTTCATGGGTTTGTTGTTCGGGTGTGAGCTTGCTCAAGCGGGGGTGAGTCAGGGTATGACCCCCAATCTCCACATGACCGCTAGCGGCCAGCGCCTTGACCTGCTCACCACTCATCAATGAGACCTTGGTATCCGGATTAGTCGGATGCTCTACATCCCAACGGTTATAACCTTCGCCGGTGACTACGTACACCACAGCTTTGTAACCATATTTTTCCAGCAGTGGCAGCATGCGGGTCAGGTTGTCCTGATAGCCGTCATCGGCGGTGATCATCAGGTACTTCTTGCCGTATTGCAGACGGTGGATAAAGCCTTTGTCCGCCAAATCGCGGAAAGTCAGGGTTTCATAGCCTAGCCACTTCATCAGGCGCAGATGCTTCTCGAACATGGTGATCGGCATCCAGGTGCCGTGCACCCCTTTCTCGCTATCCTGCTCGATAAAGCGGTGGTACATGATGACGGGCATCTCCCGGCGCAGTGTTTCGACTACGGCATCCTGATAGATGGTTTCGAGGCCGGATACTACCCCCTGCAAGCCATACTCATCCTGAATGCGTTGCCGAATGGCTTCCGGCACCACCTTGCTTGCGAGGGCGGATTCGATTTCGCCCTTAAGCGCGGCAAAATCGATGGCCAGATCCTTGGGGCCGATATCGCCAAAATTGCTGGCCAGCGCCTCGTCCAGATTCTGTTCGGTCACCAGACCAATGGCTCTGGCTTCACCAATGGCAAAAGCGGGTCGACCACAGAGCAGTGCTTCCATCGCCACCCGACCGGCGCCGATCACCAGATCGCAACTCGCCAGCAGAGCGGGCACATCATCGACATAACCAACAAACTCGGCACGGCCTTCGAAACGGGCAAAGCGCTCCGGTACCTTGGTACCGCTGACAATCCGCACCTTGCAGGCATCCAGATCGAGTACCTCGTCGAGCAGACGGTAACAGAGCTCCCCTTTGGGGCCGCTCAAACGGCCAATGATGGCAATCACCGGCTTGGGATTGTCCGGCGCTGGCACAGGCTGGAATTTGTCGGTTTCGATACCGTTGCGCAGCACCTGCACTATCGCGGGATCGACCCCCAGATTGTCGACAATCTGATGGGCAATATCCTCACAAACGGCAACTGCCCGATAGCCGAGAGCATGGAATGCCTTGCGCGAAGCGTGCACCGGCTGGCGACCATGAACCGTGGTGATCATCGGGGTGCCAGTCAGCTTGCAGGCCACATAACTGCTCCAGCCGGAGGCGCGGGAGTGAGCATGCACCAACTGAATATGGTGCTTTTTGATGAGATAGATGAGGTAAAAGACGTGCCAGAAGCGGCGCAGAATGCTGCGCTTGTTGAATCTCAGCTTGAAGACGGGGCCAAGAGTCGGTTTGGTCAGGGTATCTGACACATAAAAGACGTTGTGACCACGCCGGGTCAGTTCGTTACCGACCGTGGTGGCATAGACCTCAGCTCCCGTTACCTCGAGCTGGGAGAGTGCCATCAATATATTCATCGCGCGGTTACCCGGTAGAGAAGAGAGGAACGGCAAGCAGCCACAGAGACCAGAAACCGGAAGCAGGCGAGTGCCCACTTCCGGTTTTGCGCTCAAACTGCCGCGTTGTGCTCACCCGTTAGCGGTTGAGCCAGGCCATGTAATCCGCTACCCCTTCGGCAACGGTTTTGAACTCGGCGTCATAACCCACGCTGCGCAGCTTGGTCATGTCAGCCTGGGTGAAGCTCTGGTAGCGGCCCTTGAGGTGATCCGGGAAGGGAATGTACTCAATGGCTCCCTTCTGATGATGCTTGATCACCGCTTCGGCCACGTTCTGGAACGGCTCGGCACGGCCGGTACCGCAGTTGAAGATGCCGGAGTGCTGCGGGTTCTGCCAGAACCACAGGTTTACCTTGCAGACGTCGTCAATATAGATGAAGTCACGCATCTGGCCACCGTTCGGGAAGCCATCGCAACCTTCGAACAGCTTGGGATTCTCGCCCTTCTTCACCTGGGTATTGAGGTGGAAGGCAACGGAGGCCATGGAGCCTTTATGCTGCTCGCGCGGGCCGTAGACGTTGAAGTACTTGAGGCCGACAACCTGAGAGTTGATCTCCGGCATCCAGCGGCGCACGTACTGGTCAAACAGCTGCTTGGAGTAGCCGTAAACGTTGAGCGGCTGTTCGAACTTGGGATCTTCGATGAAGTTGTCGTTACGGCCACCGTAGGTCGCGGCAGAAGAGGCGTAAATGAACGGGATTTCACGCTCGATGCAGTAGTGGAACAGATCCTTGGAGTACTCGTAGTTGACCTCCATGATGAACTTGCCGTTCCATTCGGTGGTAGCAGAGCAGGCGCCTTCGTGGAAGATCACCTCGATACCGTTGTCCCACTCTTCAAACTCGTCGCCGGAGACGATGCGAGCCTGAAACTCGTCCTTGTCCATGTAGTCAGCGATGGTCAGATCGACCAGGTTGACGAACTTGGTGCCGTCGGTCAGGTCATCAATGACCACGATATCGGTCCGTCCTTGAGCGTTCAGCTGCTTGACCAGATTGCTGCCGATAAAGCCAGCACCGCCAGTTACTACGATCATGGAGTTTGCCTCTCGTACGTTGATGGCTACATGTGACTGCTTGTTAAAGCTGTGTATAGTGAGCCAATTTGAAATTGCCGAAAAGTTTATCACGGGCCGTCCGGGGATTCGACCTTGTTCAAAACTACCCCGAGCGGAACCTGTTGGAGGAATGAGTGATGAAAACCAGAGACAGGATCATTCACAGCGCGACCGAGCTGTTCAACGATCAGGGTGAACGCAACATCACCACCAACCACATTGCGGCGCACATGGGCATCAGCCCGGGCAACCTCTACTACCACTTCCGCAATAAAGAAGACATCATCCACTCCATCTTCGACCAGTATGCCCGTCACCTGAGCGAGAGCTTCGTGCCGACCCGCAACCGTGAAATCACCCTGCAGGATCTGATGGGCTATCTCGATGCCATCTTCTATCTGATGTGGCAGTTCCGCTTCTTCTACGCCAACCTACCGGACATCCTGAGCCGTGACGAACCGCTGCAACAGAAGTACCTCAAGGCCCAGGAGCAGATGCGCTCCTCCGTGGTCGCGCTGCTCAGAAGCCTGCGCGAAGGGGGCATCATAGATGTCAGCGATGAAGACCTGCCGGATCTGGGCCAGACCATCAAGATGGTGGTGACCTGCTGGATCCCGTTCCAGATTGCCCAGGCCCCCAACACCCGCATCACCAAACCTCTGCTCTATCAAGGCGTGTTGAAGGTGCTGTTCCTGCTGCGCCCCTATGTGCAACCCCAGGTGGCCGGACAGATCCAGCAGTTGGAGCAGCACTACCGCCAGCTGGCCCAACCAGCTGGGTGAGATCTGTTTCACATTTGTTGAATATCAGCACAATCATTTGAATTTACCGCAACAGATTGCAGTAAAATGTCGCCCTCTGTTGATACGCAGCTGAAATAGCCAATAAGGATCGAGGATGTCTAACGGATTCTATCGTCACCTGACCGAGCAACTGAACCAGGTGCAAGCTGAAGGGTTGTACAAGCAGGAGCGCATCATCACCTCCGCCCAACAGGCAAGTATCGCCGTTGGCGGTGAGCAGGTACTGAACTTCTGTGCCAACAACTATCTGGGATTGGCCAACCACCCGGATCTGATCGCTGCCGCCCATCAGGGGCTCGACAGCCACGGCTTCGGCATGGCCTCGGTGCGCTTCATCTGTGGCACCCAGGATCAGCACAAAGCGCTGGAGCAGAAGATGTCTGCCTTCCTCGGCACCGAAGATACCATCCTCTACTCCTCCTGTTTCGATGCCAACGGCGGTCTTTTTGAGACCCTGTTCGGCGCCGAAGATGCCATCATCTCCGATGCCCTCAACCACGCCTCCATCATCGACGGCGTGCGGCTGTGCAAGGCCAAGCGCTATCGCTACGCCAACAACGACATGGCCGAGCTGGAAGCCCAGCTCAAGCAGGCTGATGCTGACGGCGCCCGCTTCAAGCTGATCGCCACCGACGGTGTCTTCTCCATGGATGGGGTCATCGCCGACCTCAAATCCATCTGCGATCTGGCGGACAAATACGATGCGCTGGTGATGGTGGATGATTCCCACGCCGTCGGCTTTATCGGCGAAAACGGTCGTGGCACCCACGAATATTGCGGCGTGATGGAGCGGGTCGACATCATCACCGGCACCTTGGGCAAGGCGCTCGGCGGCGCGTCCGGTGGCTATACCTCCGGCAAGAAAGAGGTGATCGACTGGCTGCGTCAGCGCTCCCGCCCGTACCTCTTCTCCAACTCGCTGGCCCCCTCCATCGTTGCCGCCACCATCAAGGTGATCGACATGCTGGCCGAGGGTCACGACCTGCGCGCCCGCCTGAAAGAGAACAGCCGTTACTTCCGCGAGCGGATGAGCGCCGCTGGCTTCACTCTGGCTGGCGCCGACCACGCCATCATTCCGGTGATGCTGGGGGATGCCAAACTGGCCTCCGAAATGGCAAGCCGCATGCTAGCAGCTGGCATCTATGTGGTGGGCTTCTCCTTCCCGGTCGTGCCCAAGGGGCAGGCCCGCATTCGTACCCAGATGTCTGCCGCTCACACCCGCGAGCAGCTGGACAAGGCGATCGACGCCTTTATCCGCATCGGCCGTGAACTCGGCGTTATCTGATTTGAATCAAGGGGCTGCAGCCCCTTTTTTCTGCATTCATATTGAAGGAACAGCCATGAAAGCACTCTCCAAACTGCACAAAGAGGTCGGCATCTGGATGACGGATGTGCCGGCCCCCGAGCTCGGCCACAACGATCTGCTGATCAAGATCCGCAAAACCGCCATCTGCGGCACCGATATCCACATCTACAACTGGGACGAGTGGTCCCAGAAGACCATTCCGGTACCCATGGTGGTCGGCCACGAATATGTCGGCGAAGTGGTCGCCATCGGTCAGGAGGTGCGCGGCTTCGCCATCGGCGATCGGGTCTCCGGCGAAGGGCACATCACCTGCGGTCATTGCCGCAACTGCCGCGCTGGCCGCACTCACCTCTGTCGCAACACCATTGGCGTTGGCGTCAACCGCCCGGGCGCCTTTGCCGAGTATCTGGTGATCCCCGCATTCAACGCCTTCAAGCTGCCGGACAACATCCCGGACGAGCTGGCTGCCATCTTCGACCCGTTCGGCAATGCGGTGCACACCGCCCTCTCCTTCGATCTGGTGGGTGAAGATGTGCTCATCACCGGGGCGGGTCCTATCGGCATCATGGCTGCCGCCGTCTGCCGCCATGTGGGTGCGCGCCACGTGGTGATCACCGATGTCAACGAATACCGGCTGGAGCTAGCCCGCAAGATGGGCGCCACCCGCGCGGTCAACGTGGCCAAGGAGAAGCTGGCCGACGTGATGAGCGAGCTGGGCATGACCGAAGGCTTCGATGTGGGGCTGGAGATGTCCGGCGTCCCGAGCGCCTTCCAGGAGATGCTCGACAAGATGAACCACGGCGGCAAGATCGCCATGCTTGGCATCCCGCCCTCCACCATGGCCATCGACTGGAACAAGGTGATCTTCAAGGGGCTGTTTATCAAAGGGATCTATGGCCGCGAGATGTTCGAGACCTGGTACAAAATGGCCAGCCTGATCCAGTCCGGGCTGGATCTCTCCCCCATCATCACCCACAGATTCCACATCGACGAATTCCAGCAGGGGTTCGATGCGATGCGCTCCGGCCACTCCGGCAAGGTGATCCTGAGCTGGGATAAATAGGCCGTTTCACCCCTTGGTTACCCGAAACCCGGCGAATGCCGGGTTTCTTTTTATCTCCACCACCCGAATTGCCGTGATATCGGCCAAAACTTTGCACGCAGAGTGTTTAACACTTCACACACAAGCGTTTAAATGGCTGTAACTATTCGGTTATAATCCCGTCGTTTACATGGATAATAAAAGACTGCTGGGAGTATATGAGCGTGTTGAAAAAACTGAGCTATTTGCTGGCTGTCGGGATGACGGCCGCCAGCTTGTCTGGGGCAGTGCTTGCTGCCGATGATATGTCACCGGAAGCCATTGCCGAGCGGATCAAACCAATCGGTCAGGTCTATACCGCCAAGGATCTGGAAGGTATTGCCGGCGCGAGTGCTGCACCGGCGGCGGCCGCCTCCTCCGGTCCCCGCGATGGCGAAACGGTATACAAAGGCGCCTGCTTTGCCTGTCACGACACCGGCGCCGCCGGTGCCCCCAAACGGGGTGACAAGGCAGCCTGGGATCCTCGCATCGCCCAGGGCATTGATACTCTCAAGAAACATGCCATTGAAGGCTTTACCGGCAAGTCCGGCATGATGCCTCCGCGCGGTACCTGTGCGAACTGTAGTGATGAAGAGATTGAAAACGCCATCCACTACATGATCGACAAGCTGTAAGTATTTGAAAGGGCCGCAATTGCGGCCCTTTCAATCTATCGGCTTCCGACTACTCTTGTAAGGTAGACATATCGGGAGTTGCACATGTCGGCCCAATCCATCGAACCCCACTACTCAACTCCTCTGTTGGCGTTGGTCTCTGCCATTATGGACTTCCCGGCGCCACAAACCGCCACGTCTGACGATTACGATACCCTGATCCAGCAGATTGACCAGCTCTGCCCGCTGCAACATTTCGGCATGCTGGGCCTCTCCGATACCGGCCTGAACTGGCTTTACGCCTACAAGGTCAGCGACATCTTCAAGCAACAGCTGGGCCGTGAGCAGTCCCGCATCACCGATCAACTCACCCAGCTGGATGAGGCCGAAGGGTGGTGCGTCTTCCCCATCGAGCATGGCCAGATACAGTGGTTGCTGGCGCGTGGAACCCCAGCCGACCTGCCGACCCTGCGCCTGCTGCTGGAGTGTCTGGCCAAACGGCTGACCGAAACCCAGGCGGGCTCCCATCTCACCGAGCTCCCTTCGCCGCTAATCCGCAAAGACCCGAACTGGAAAAAGAAAATCGAGAGCATCAGCCGCATCATGCGGCTCGCCAATACCCTGCCGGCTCAGGCGCTCTTCTCCCAACTGGAGGCGGTACTGCGCCAGATGCTCACCATCGAGGACATGCTGCTGGTCAGGTTAACCAGTCAGAAGCTGGAAAAGATCTACCCCGCCCATCCCCATCAGGGAGACGAGTTCATCAGCGGCTTGTGCCACAGCACCAGCAATATCGAGGTGAGCAGGGAGTCACGCTACTGGCACAGCATGCCGCTGCGGCTGCAACAACAGTACTTCGCCCACTTCATCATCAGCACGGCTCAACCGCTGGAGACCGACGACAAGCTGTTTCTCGACTTCCTGCGTGGTCAGCTCACCCTGCTGCTGGAGCTGAGACGGATCCGCCAACAGCTCAACGACATCAATACCGAAGACTCCATCAACCAGCGGCTGCAACAGCTGCGTCAGACCAACCTCAGGCTGCAAAAGCAGCTCAAGCAGCATCAGGAGCTGGAACGGCGACTGCAATTCGATGCGCTTCACGACCCGCTGACCCAACTGCCCAACCGCGCGCTGTTGATGAACCACCTCAACCACGCCATGACCCACTACAACCGCTACAAGTCGCCGGGATTCGCGGTGATTTTTATCGATGTGGATCACTTCAAGCAGATCAATGACACCCTGGGCCACAGCGCTGGCGATCAGCTGCTCAAGGAGGTGAGCCGCCGCCTGCAGACCTGCATCCGGCAAAACGATCTGGTAGCCAGACTGGGGGGCGACGAGTTTGTCATCTATCTGGACAGCAGCAAGAGCGACGATGACATCAGCCCGGTGCTCAACCGCATTATCAGCCGTCTCTCCTACCCGTTCCGGCTACTCGGCAACGAGTTGAGCATTACCGTCAGCCTGGGGGTATCGAGCGTCTCCGAGCAAACCTCAGATATCAGCCAGCTGCTCCATCAGGCCGATTTGGCCATGTATCAGGCCAAGCGCAATGGTCGCAGTCGCATCGTCAGCTACTCGGATGATTGCATCAACCAGAACTGGAATTCGCCGGAAGAGATGCTGGCCAGAGCCCTGCGGGAGGGGCGCATCGTCCCCTACTTCCAGCCGGTGATCCGGCTGCAGGATAGCCGCCTGACCGGACTGGAGGTGATGGCACGCTGGCTGACCGAGGAGGGGATTCTAAAGGATGCGTTCGACTTTATTCCGCTGGCGGAGCAGTGTGGTCTGATACTGGAGCTGGATTACCAGATCCTGCGCCACACCTGCCAACAGCTGAAGAACTGGCTGCCAATCTCCGGGCAGGGCAAGTTCAAGGTCGCCATCAATCTGTCGGGCAAGCATCTGGTCAACCATGACCACATCATGCGGCTGATGGGAATTATCGAAGAGGAAGGGATCGCACCCGGCTATCTGATTTTTGAATTCAACGAGCGGGAGCTGTCGCGGCAAGATTCCGATGCGCTGGCATCTCTGCACGAGCTGCGCGCCAAGGGCATCCAGATCAGCCTCGATGATTTCGGCACCGGCTTCTCCTCCCTCAACGCCCTGTTCCACTTCCCGGTGGATTACATCAAGGTGGATGACAGCTTTACCCAGCGGATGCTGCAATCACCCAAAGATTTGGCGCTGATCCGCGCCATGCGGGATATCTGTCAGGATCTCGATTACACCCTGGTAGTCGAGGGGATCGAGAACCAGCAGCAGTTGCAGAAGCTGATTGATATTGGCTGCCGGATGGGGCAAGGGCGCTATATCTCTCCGCCCATGCCGGGAGCAGACATAGTACCGCTACTGACCCCGGCCAATCCTTAGGGTTAATCCTTCTTGAACAACGCCCGCAGGTTGGCAACACCGACCTGCCCCTTCTGCTGGCGCTCCTCGGCAGTCACCTTCTTCTGGTTTTCCCATTCAAGGTCATCCTGCGGCAGCTCCAGCAGGAAGCGGCTCGGCTCCGGACGTACCGACTCGCCAAACTGACGCCGCTCCTTGCAGAGGGTGAAGGTCAGTTCGGTCTGGGCCCGGGTGATCCCCACGTAGGCGAGACGTCGCTCCTCCTCGACGTTGTCTTCATCTATGCTGGTCTGGTGGGGCAGCAAGCCCTCCTCCATCCCCACCATGTAGACATAGGGGAACTCCAACCCCTTGGAGGCATGCAGGGTCATTAACTGCACCTGATCGGCATCATCCTCCCCTTCGTTGCGCTCCATCATGTCGCGCAAGGTGAGGCGAGTGACCACCTGTGCCAACGTCATCGACTCTTCCAGCTCATCTCCTTCCAGCATCTCGGTGATCCAGCGATAGAGAGTAGAAACGTTCTGCATCCGCATCTCGGCCGCTTTCGGGCTGGGTGAGGTCTCGTAGAGCCACTCTTCGTAGTGGATCTCCTTGATCATGTCCCGCACCGCCTCCACCGGATTGCCGCGCAGCGCCTGATCGCCAAGGCGAACCAGCCAGTTGGTGAATGCCTGCAGGGCCACGAGGCCACGGCCGGAGAGGTGCTGCTCCAGCCCCAGCTCGAAGCTGGCGGCAAACAGGCTCTTGCCGCGCTGATTGGCGTATTGGCCGAGCTTTTCGAGGGTAGTGGGGCCAATCTCGCGGCGCGGCAGGTTGACCACCCGCAGGAAGGCGGTGTCCTCATCCGGATTCACCAGCAGCTTGAGGTAGGCCATGATGTCCTTGATCTCGGTGCGGGAGAAAAACGAGGTGCCGCCGGAGATACGGTAAGGAATCCGGTTGGTCATCAGCGCCTTCTCGAAGATGCGCGACTGATGGTTGCCCCGATAGAGGATGGCGTAATCCTTGAACCGGGTGCGGTTCATAAATTTGTGGCCCATCATCTCGGCGGCGATCCGCTCCGCTTCGTGCTCCTCGTTCTTGGCGAACAGCACCTTGAGCTTCACCCCCTCATCCAATTCGGAGAAGAGCGCCTTGTCATAGACGTGCGGGTTGTTGGCGATCAGGATGTTGGCGCACTTGAGGATACGCCGCTTGGAGCGGTAGTTCTGCTCCAGCTTGATCAGCTTGAGGCTGGGGAAATCTTCGCTCAGCAGCACCAGATTCTGCGGCTTGGCACCGCGCCAGGAGTAGATGGACTGGTCATCATCCCCTACCACGGTAAAACGGGCCCGCTCGCCGACGATCTGCTTCACCAGCTCGTATTGGCTGGTGTTGGTGTCTTGGTACTCATCGACCAGCAGATAGCGGATCTTGTTCTGCCAGCGCTCGCGTACCTCCTGATTGCTCTTGAGCAGCAGGGTCGGCATCACGATGAGGTCGTCAAAATCCAGCGCGTTATAGGCCACCATCTGGCGGTGATAGCGCTCGTAGAGCTGAGCCATCAGCACCTCTTCCGGCCCACGGGCGATGCGCATGGCGCGGGCGGGCAGGATAAGATCGTTCTTCCAGTTGGAGATTTGGCTGATAAGGGCCGAGAGCTTGTCCTTGTCATTGTCGAGCTCGTCTTCAGTCAATTCTTTCAGCAGCGCCAGCTGGTCGGTGTCATCGAACAGGGAGAAGTTCGCCTTGAGATTCAGACTCTTGTGCTCACGACGAATGATATCGAGCCCCAGGGTATGGAAGGTGGAGACCATCAGCCCCCGCGCCTCCTTGCGACCCAAAGTCTGGCCAACCCGCTCCTTCATCTCCCGCGCAGCCTTGTTGGTAAAGGTGACCGCCGCTATGTTGCGCGCACTGTAGCCGCACTGCTGCACCAGATAGGCAATCTTGTTGGTGATGACGCGGGTCTTGCCCGATCCGGCACCCGCCAGCACCAGGCAAGGGCCGGAGACATACTTGACCGCTTCGTTCTGATTGGGGTTGAGCTTCATGGGCCGGATCTCTTGGCTTATGATGAGGGGCGGCATTGTACCAGAAATCACCCGATGAGCCGTACCTGCTGCACGGCAAGCAACCTCCATTCCGACTTATCGCACCTTGTGTTCGGGCGCTATTTTCAGGATCATGACCGACCTTTCGAGATGATGACTTTTTCCAGATGATGAGGGGAGCATGAATCAGCAACAGCACAACCAACTGCGCAGCCAGTTTCCGGCCTTGGCGCAGGAGGTAAACGGCCACCCTCTGGTCTATCTGGACAACGCCGCCACCACCCAGAAACCGCAAGCGGTACTGGATGCCATCGCTCACTACTATCGGGTCGACAACGCCAACGTACACCGTGCCGCCCACGCCCTGAGTGGCCGCGCGACCCGAGCCTTCGAAACAGCCCGCGAAACGGTCGCCCGCTTTATCAATGCGCCTCGCAACCACGAGGTGATCTGGACCCGCGGCACCACGGAGGCGATCAATCTGGTGGCCCAGAGCTGGGGGATGAGCGAGCTCAAAGCGGGGGATGAAATCATCCTCAGCACGCTGGAACACCACGCCAATATCGTCCCGTGGCAGCTGGTCGCCCAGCGTACCGGCGCGGTGATCCGGGTTATCCCACTCGATAATCGGGGCGATCTCGATCTGGCCACCTATCACGCCATACTGGGGCCACGCACCCGGCTGGTAAGCGTGGCCCACGTATCCAATGCCCTTGGCACCGTCAATCCAGTCAAAGAGATGGTGGCAGCGGCCAAGGCAGTCGGCGCTCTGACCCTGCTCGACGGCGCCCAGGCGGTGGCTCATCTCGAGGTGGATGTGCAAGCCATCGGTTGCGACTTCTACGCCTTCTCCGGCCACAAGCTCTATGGCCCGACCGGCATCGGAGTGTTGTGGGGCCGCACCGAGCTATTGGAGCGGATGCCGCCCTGGCAAGCCGGTGGCGAGATGATCGATCGGGTCAGTTTCAGCGGCACCACCTTCAATAACCTGCCTTTCAAATTCGAGGCGGGCACCCCCCATATCGCTGGCGCTATCGGCCTCGCCGCTGCCATCGACTTTGTGATGGAGCAAGACCGGCAATGGCTCGCCAGCCATGAGCAGGCACTAACCGACTATCTGGTCGCAGGCCTGCAACAGGTGCCGGGGTTGCGTCTGATCGGCGAATCCGGCCAGCGCGCCGGTGCGGTCTCTTTCTTGCTCGACGACATCCACCCGCAAGATGCTGCTACCCTGCTCGACATGCAGGGTATCGCCCTGCGAGTCGGCCATCACTGCGCCATGCCGTTGATGGAGTCGCTCGGGATCGGCGGCACGATGCGCGCCTCGCTGGCCTGCTACAACAATCGGGACGATGTCGACGCCCTGCTGGCCGCCCTGCACAAACTCAGTGACTTCTTCTAAGGCAGACAACCGAATGAGTGACCTCGCAAGCTATACCCAGATTGGCCTTGAGCCCAACGCCGACACCATCCGCCAGCAGTTTGCCGCCGCTCATGGCTGGGAGAACCAGTACCGGCTCATCATCCAGCTCGGCAAGCAGCTGCCAGCGCTACCCGCCGAATGGCAGCAGGAGGAGTTCCGCCTCAAGGGGTGTGAAAGCCAGGCCTGGCTGAAGGGAGAACAAAGCGAGGATGGCTGCTGGCACTTTGCCTGTGATTCCGATGCCCGCATCGTGCGGGGCCTTATCGTCATCGTGCTGGCGGCACTCAACCACCAATCGTCTGCGGCGATCCAGGCTTTTGATATGGAAGGGTATTTCAGCGAACTGGGACTTGAGAAACACTTGAGCCCGTCACGAGGTAACGGGCTCAGAGCGATCGTGCTGGCGATCCGGGAGCAGGCAGTCTAATCCGCTTTGTGCAGAGGTCGATTAGGCTTCGCCAATCGACCCAGAATCTTCATTCCCTGCCTCTTTCTCGGCTCGGGCGCCCCGCTCGGTAATCTTCTTCAATACCCGGGACGCGGCAACCAGCCCAAAGGTTGCCGTCACCGGCGTCACCGCGCCAAAGCCGGAGGCGCAATCCATCTTCATGGTGCCATCGCTGGCCGCTTTTGCCTGACAGGTGCCACCATTACCATCCGGATAACTCAGCTGCTCGGTTGAGAAGACACACTCCACCCCGAATTTGCGCGCCGGATTCTTGCTGAAGTTGTGCAACCGGCGCAGGTCGGAGCGCACCTTGGCCGCCAACGGGTCTTGAATAGTCTTGGCCAGATCCGCCACAGTGATCTGGGTCGGATCCATCTGCCCGCCGGCACCTCCCGCCACAATCACCGGGATCTTGTTGCGCTTGCAGAAGGCAATCAGCGCCACCTTGGCCTTGACCGAGTCGATGGCGTCCACCACATAGTCAAACTCCCGCTTGATATGCTCGGCCAGGTTATCGGCGGTGACGAAATCGTCCACCTCGATCACTTCGCAATCCGGATTGATGGCGCGAATGCGCTCGGCCATCACCTCGGTCTTGAGGCGACCAACCGTCCCCTGCATAGCGTGGATCTGGCGATTGGTGTTGGTGATGCATATATCATCCATGTCGATCAGGGTGATCTGGTTGATACCGGCACGGGCCAGCGCCTCGGCCGCCCAGGAGCCCACGCCGCCGATCCCCACCACACAGACCTTAGCCTGGCTAAAGGAACGCAGGGCGTTCTGACCATAAAGACGGGCAATGCCCCCGAATCGCTGTAGATATTCTGCTTTCATACCACCACCTTACTTGAGGGCGGCCATTATAACGACAACCAACGCCAGCGGCGATGGCAGAACCGGAGAAAATAGGGGAGGAAAAACAGGGAAAACGGCAGGGAAGAGGGAATAAAAGGTCAATATTAAGGCGATTTACTGAATTGTAGGCTATAAAAAACCCCGCTCGATGAGCGGGGTTTCTTGTATTGGGTGCCTGGCAGTGTCCTACTCTCGCATGGCGAATGCCACACTACCATCGGCGCTACCGCGTTTCACTTCTGAGTTCGGCATGGGAT
>NZ_JBFODN010000026.1:0-1550 GCF_040908345.1 Aeromonas sp. R3-1 | reverse complement strand
GGCGACCGTTGAGGGTGGTGCCGACATGAACCCACCCCTCGTGCACCTCCAGTACCTGCAAGTCCAGCTCGGAGAAACGGGCGTGGGAGTTGAGCTTGATGTAGTCGCCACCGGCCGCGGCGTCGGAGACGATGCCATCGCTCAGCTTCACCTGCACCGTGCCGTCACTGAAGTAGCTCGACAGCTTGCCCTGTAGTTTGGCTACCGCCGCTTCGCCTTCGAACTCCTTGGGGTAGGGGCGTACCAGATGGCGGGCGCCGGGCAGGGAGAAGATATCGCACAGCCGAGAGCCCAGCTCCTTGAGGGTCTTGCGATCCCCGCGCAGGTGATCGCTGGCGGAGCCATAAAGCAACTGGCTATAACGCTGAAAATCGGGTTGGCCGCGCTGGCGCAGCATCTCGATCACCACCATGTACTGATCGACCGTCTCTTGCAGGATCCGGCCAAGATCGTCCTGCGGCCCCAGCTTTCTGCGGATCCGGTCCCGCAGCTCCTTGAGCTCCAGATACTTGTTGCGCGGATCGAAGCCGAGGGGGAGGGCATCATAGAAGTGCCTGTCGATAGCGGGCAGCTCCCTGCCACCGCTTGCCAGAAAGCGATCCTGCAGATGGCGTGGCCATTTGATGGCATCCAGAATGCGGATGGGTTTTTGCAGGGTGAGCAGCTCATCCGAGAGTGATTTCAGATGAAGGCGATACTTTTCTTGGATAGTCATCGGGCCCCCTGTGGGGCAAGCGTCATCGTGGATTTGGCTGAGTATATGCATAGCGCTTGCCAAAAAGAAGCGAGCCGCAGGGTTATCGGGTTGGCGTGCTTTTTGTTGATAGCAAATTGGTTTAGACTGCGCCCCTTGATCCCAATCTTGTCGTGGAAATGATGAATATCCCCAGCTCCGAAATGATAATGCGTTGGTTGCAACAGGCTCGTATCGAGCACTATGTCTGCGACCAGTGTCACGGTATCCACATTGTCTCTTTGCAGTCGGTCGATGGTATTCAGGAGAGCCGGATCTTCGTGGAAGAGGAAGGCCTGCTGTTCTCCTCCGAGCTGGAAGTGCGCCCCTCCGCAATGCTGCCGCTGGTTGCCGAACTGGGTCGGCTCAATATGCAGTACCCCTCCCTCAAGGTGTTCCTCGATATCATCGATGACAACCTGCCGCGGCTGGTGGTCGGCCACACCGTCTTTACCAAGGCCGGACTCAGCGTCGAGCAGTTCCTGCTGTTCGTGCAAAGCACCATCGCCGCTACCCACGAACTGGTTGCTGAATGCGAACGTTCCGGCTTCCTCAACCTGCCGGAAATCCAGGTCGCACCGGAATCTGTGCATTAAGTGTTCGAACGGTTCGCCAGGTGAAAAAAGCCGTTGACGCGGGCGGGGCTTTCCCCTAAATTACGCCCCGTTCCAGCGCAACAGCGCAGCGAGCACCGTGTTGCTGAACACGTTAAACCACAGACCAAAATTTGGTGAGGTGTCCGAGTGGCTGAAGGAGCACGCCTGGAAAGTGTGTATACGGCAACGTATCGAGGGTTCGAATCCCTCCCTCACCGCCA
>NZ_JBFODN010000259.1:0-19609 GCF_040908345.1 Aeromonas sp. R3-1 | reverse complement strand
GGAGATATTGGCCCCTCGGAAACAGTGCCTGCCGCCGTGCAGGCACTGTCTCTTTTACCCCAGCTAAAACTGATCCTGGTTGGCGACCAGCACCAGACCTCTTCTCTGCTGCAGCAACATGGCTTGCTGAATCATCCCCGCGTTCGTTTCGTACATGCATCCCAGGTAGTTGGCATGGGCGATAAACCGATCGTGGCGCTGCGTACTCTAAAAGACTCCTCCATGCGGGTGGTACTCAATCTGGTGAAAGCCGGTGAGGCCGATGCCTGCGTCAGTGCCGGCAATACAGGTGCGTTGATGGCGATGGCCAAGTGCGTGCTCAAATCCCTACCCGGGGTAGACAGACCCGCCCTCATCAAGGCGTTGCCAACATTGAGTGGCAAACGCACCGTGATGCTGGATCTCGGCGCCAACGTCAGTTGCGATGCGGATACCTTGCTGCAGTTTGCGGTGATGGGCTCTGTCGTGGCCGAAAAGGTCGAAGGCATTGCGTCACCTCGTGTTGCCTTGCTCAACATCGGCGAGGAGGAGATCAAGGGTAACGATCTGGTACGCCACAGCGCCGAATTGTTGCGTCAATGTCCTGCGCTCAATTATGTCGGGTTCGTCGAAGGGGATCGCATCTTCAGCGGCGACAGCGACGTGATTGTCTGTGACGGTTTTGTCGGCAATGTCGCCCTCAAGACGGCAGAAGGGGTGGTGCGGATGATGGCCCAGCTGGCCGGATATCCCCGCAAGAAACGCTCTTTTCTTGGCCGGATCGCCGGATTTATGTTCAAACGGCGTTTTTCTTACCTGAACCCCGACCAGTATAACGGGGCAAGTCTGTTAGGATTGCGCGGCATTGTGGTAAAAAGTCATGGGCGGGCCGAACGGCGCGCTCTGTGTAATGCGATCCTGCTGGCCGCACAAGAGGCCAAACATCAACTTCCACTGCAAATAGCAGATCGCCTTGAAGCTGTCTTCTCTGACAGGGATCTATAAGAACTCTATGCATAGCAAAATTCTGGGTACTGGCAGCTACCTGCCGAGTTCAGTGCGTACCAACGCCGATCTCGAGCAGATGGTTGAGACCAGTGATGAGTGGATCGTGGAACGCACCGGTATCCGTGAGCGCCGTATTGCCGGGGCTGACGAAACCGTTGCCACCCTCTCTTACCAGGCCGCCCAGCGTGCCCTGGATGCAGCTGGCTTGACCGCTGCCGATCTCGATATGATAGTGCTGGCCACTACCAGTGCTGAAAATGCCTTCCCGGCTGCCGCCTGCGAGCTGCAGGGGCTGCTCGGCGTTCCGGGCATTCCTGCCTTTGACGTGGCTGCTGCTTGCGCAGGCTTCACCTACGCACTCTCCATTGCCGATCAGTTCGTCAAATCCGGCGCAGCCCGCCATGTGCTGGTCGTCGGGGCCGATGTGCTCTCCCGCATGTGCGATCCGCAAGATCGCGGCACCATCATCCTGTTTGGTGATGGGGCAGGGGCTGTGATTGTCGGTGCCAGCGAGACGCCGGGCATCCTCTCTACTCATCTCCATGCCGATGGCCGTTATGGCGAACTGCTCAAGCTGCCTCATCCCCGTCGCGGCATGCCGGGTGCCGAGCTCGAAGCCTACATGTATATGAAGGGCAACGATGTGTTCAAGGTCGCGGTCACCCGTCTGAGCGAGATCGTAACCGAAACGTTGGCCGCTGCCGGTATCGAGCCGAGCGAGCTGGATTGGCTGGTGCCGCATCAGGCCAACTTCCGCATCATCAGCGCCACAGCCAAGAAGTTGGGTATGAGCCTCGATAAAGTGGTGCTGACCCTCGACAAGCACGGCAATACCTCTGCCGCTTCCGTTCCGGTCGCCTTTGACGAAGGGGTGCGGGATGGCCGGATCAAACCGGGTCAGCTGGTACTGCTGGAGGCCTTCGGCGGCGGTTTTGCCTGGGGCTCGGCGCTGGTTCGCCTCTGATCTTCGGCGGGATGGTGCGCCCATCATCCCGTCACCGATTTCATTTTTGTCTTATCTAAAAGGAATCAATGATGACCCAATTTGCCATTGCCTTCCCGGGACAAGGTTCCCAGTCCGTTGGCATGCTGGCCGAGCTGGCCGAACAACATGCCGTGATCAAGGAGACCTTCGCCGAGGCGAGTCAGGTGCTGGGTTATGACCTGTTTGCCCTGGTGATGGATGGTCCGGTTGAAGATCTGAACAAAACCTGGCGCACCCAGCCTGCACTGCTGACTGCCTCTGTCGCCCTGTGGCGCCTGTGGCAACAGCAGGGTGGGGCAACTCCTGCCATGATGGCGGGTCACAGCCTGGGTGAGTACTCCGCGCTGGTTTGCAGCGGCGCACTCGATTTTGCCGATGCGGTCAAACTGGTCGAGCTGCGTGGTCTGGCCATGCAAGAAGCGGTACCGGAAGGCACCGGGGCCATGGCGGCCATCATCGGTCTGGATAACGAATCCATCGCCGCCAACTGCGAAAAAGCGGCACAAGGGCAGGTGGTCTCTCCGGTCAACTTCAACTCCCCGGGCCAGGTGGTTATCGCCGGTCACAAAGAGGCCGTTGAGCGCGCCAACGTGCTGATGAAAGAGTCGGGCGCCAAACGTGCACTGCCGTTGCCGGTCTCCGTGCCGTCTCACTGTGCGCTGATGAAACCTGCCGCAGAAAAACTGGCAGCTGCGTTGGACGGGATCGAGATCAAGGTTCCAACCATCGCAGTCATCAATAATGTCGACGTATCCTGTGAACAGGATCCGGCCGCCATCAAGCAAGCGCTGGTACGTCAGCTGTTCAGCCCGGTTCGTTGGACCGAGACTGTCGAGCGGATGGCCAACGAGGGGGTTACCCTCGAGATCGAGATGGGACCGGGCAAAGTGTTGACCGGGCTCGCCAAGCGCATCGACAAGCGCGTGGAAGGCATTCACGCCAACGATGCCGCCTCTTTCGAGCAGGCGCTGGCCCAGATCAAGTAAACAGGAGCAAGTGATGAGCTTTACCGATAAGGTTGTGTTGGTGACCGGTGCCAGTCGTGGCATCGGCCGTGCGATTGCCGAAACATTCGTGGCCCGTGGCGCGAAAGTGGTCGGTACTGCGACCAGCGAGGGCGGTGCCGAGGCGATCAGCGCCTATCTGGGTGACAATGGTTGCGGCATGGCACTGAACGTGACCAGCCAGGAATCCATCGAAGCCGTCTTCGCCGCCATCAAGGCGCGCTTTGGCGACATCGACATCCTGATCAACAACGCGGGTATCACCCGTGACAACCTGTTGATGCGGATGAAAGATGACGAGTGGAACGAGATCATCGATACCAATCTGACCTCGCTTTACCGTCTGAGCAAACCGGTGTTGCGTGCCATGATGAAGAAACGTCATGGTCGCATCATCAGCATTGGCTCCGTGGTGGGAACCATGGGCAATGCCGGTCAGGTCAACTATGCTGCCGCCAAGGCCGGTCTGGTTGGTTTTACCAAATCGTTGGCGCGGGAAGTGGCATCCCGTGGTATCACAGTGAACGCGGTTGCTCCCGGTTTCATCGAAACCGACATGACCCGTGCCCTGAATGACGATCAACGTGCCGGCATCATGAGTCAGGTGCCTGCCGCCCGTTTGGGTGATCCAAAAGAAATTGCCGCAGCTGTGGTATTCTTGGCTTCTGATGAAGCAGCCTATATCACCGGCGAAACCCTGCATGTTAATGGCGGGATGTACATGGTGTAATCAATTTGTCGTAAGATCTGTTCAAATTTGCGATAGTACGCCGAAGTTTGGCACATTTCGTGGTTTGACCAGCGGCAAGCTACTTGCAAACTCACGTCAATTGAATAAACTACCCCAACCAGACGCAAATAGCGTATTTTTAAAGGAAAATTCAGGTCATGAGCAACATCGAAGAACGCGTAAAGAAAATCATCATCGAACAACTGGGTGTTAAAGAGGAAGACGTTAAGAACGCTGCCTCCTTCGTCGACGACCTGGGCGCTGACTCTTTGGATACCGTTGAACTGGTAATGGCGCTGGAAGAAGAATTCGATACCGAAATTCCTGATGAAGAAGCCGAGAAGATCACCACTGTTCAAGCGGCTATCGACTACATCACCGCTAATCAGGAATAAGTTCCTGTTCTGAAAGAAGCGGCCCAAGGGCCGCTTCTTTTGTATTTGTTCCTTTTCAAAACACCTCTCGGAGACTACCTCAGTGTCAAAACGCAGAGTCGTGGTGACCGGCTTGGGGATGCTTTCCCCGGTGGGTAACACTGCCGAATCCAGCTGGCAAGCACTGCTCAACGGGCAGAGCGGCATTTCCCTTATCGAACACTTTGATGCCAGCGAGTTTGCAACCCGCTTCGCAGGTCTGGTCAAGGATTTCGATCCCGAGCAGTACGGTATCAACCGTAAAGACGCTCGCAAGATGGATCTCTTCATTCAATACGGCATCGCGGCCGGTATGCAGGCGCTGGATGATTCCGGCCTGACCATCAATGAAGAGAATGCCGAACGTGTCGGCGTGGCGATTGGCTCCGGTATCGGCGGTCTGGGTCTGATTGAACAGAACCACGAAAGCTTGGTCAATGGCGGCCCGCGCAAGATCAGTCCCTTCTTCGTTCCGTCCACCATCATCAATATGGTGTCCGGTCATCTTTCCATCATGAAAGGTCTGCAAGGGCCGAACATCGCCGTGACTACCGCCTGTACCACGGGTACACATGCCATCGGCATGGCGGGCCGGATGATTGCTTACGGTGATGCCGACGTGATGGTCGCTGGCGGTGCCGAGAAAGCCTCCACCGCGATGGGGATGGGTGGTTTTGCTGCCGCCAAGGCACTCTCCAACCGCAACGACGAGCCGCAAAAAGCGAGCCGTCCGTGGGATAAAGATCGCGACGGTTTCGTGCTGGGTGACGGTGCCGGGGTACTGGTGCTGGAAGAGTACGAACACGCCAAGGCCCGTGGCGCCAAGATCTACGCCGAGCTGGTCGGTTTTGGCATGAGCGGTGACGCGTACCACATGACTGCGCCTCCTGCAGATGGCAACGGTGGTGCTCGCGCCATGAAAAATGCAATCAAGGATGCCGGCATTGCCCCCGAGCAGATTGGTTACATTAACGCGCACGGTACCTCCACCCCGCTGGGTGATGTGGCCGAGCTGCGTGGCATGAAGTCGGTGTTTGGTGAGCACGCCAAATCCCTGATGGTCAGCTCCACCAAGTCCATGACCGGTCACCTGTTGGGCGCCGCCGGTGCCATCGAGGCGATCATCACTGTGTTGGCCCTGCGTGATCAGGTGGCTCCGCCCACCATCAACCTGGATAACCCGGATGATGAGTGCGATCTGGATCTGGTACCCCATGTGGCCAAGCCAGGTAGCTTCGAGTACGCCCTTTCCAACTCGTTTGGTTTTGGCGGCACCAATGGCTCACTGATCTTCAAACGCGTATAATTTGCCGCAGGGCAAAGACACAGGCCCGATACTGCCGGTATCGGGCCTTTTTTATCGGAGGGATCCCTTTGCTTATCAATGGCATGAAGCTTGATACGATCTCGGCCTATGATCGGGGGCTGGCTTATGGTGACGGTCATTTCACCACCATGGCGGTCAGGGAGGGGCGCGTGTTGCAGTGGCCTGCCCATCTGGCACGGTTGCAGCAGGCGAACAACCGGTTGGGATTGGTTGAACCGGACTGGGATCTCTTGACCCGGGAGGTTGAAGAGATGGTGGCCGAGCAGCCACAATGCGTGGCCAAGGTGATCCTGACCCGCGGCGAAGGGGGGCGGGGCTATGATGGCAGCGTATGTCAGCACACAACCCGGATTGTCACTCTGGCGTCATTTCCCACTCACTATGGCCAGTGGCAACAGGAGGGGATCGAGATAGTGGTGTGCCGCCAGCGGATCGGCGATGCGCCCATGCTGGCCGGGCTTAAAACTTTGAATCGTCTGGAGCAGGTATTGCTGAAAAGCGAACTTGTCAGTCGAAATGCAGTCGAAGGGATAGTGCTTAACAGTCGCGGTTTTCTCATTGAAGGGGTCAGTGCCAATCTGTTTTGGCGTCGGGGCAAGACGGTGTTTACGCCCGATCTCGCCCGCGGTGGTGTCGATGGCATCATGCGCCGCCAGGTGATGGCGATGCTGAAACAGATGAGTATTGAGTTGCGTGTGGTAGAGGCTCCGCTGGAGTCACTATGGCAGGCGGAAGAGGTGTGGCTCACCAATACCCTGATGGGGATCGTGCCGGTCAATGGCATCGAGGATATCCATTATCCCCCAGCGGTATTGAGTCGCCGTTTACAGGAGCGTTTGGTCATTGAAGTTTAATCGGCTTTACACCCTGCTCGCGGGGGCGGCACTGACGGTAGCCGCTGCCGGGGGCTATGTACATTACAAATGGCAACAGGTAGAAACGCTCACCAACAAGGGGCCGACCCGGCTCTTTACGGTGGAGAAGGGCGCCCATGCGGCGCGCCTCATCGCCGAACTGGGGGAGGGGGAAGCCAGCCCCTGGGCGGTGCGGCTCTGGCTGCGCAGCCATCCCGAACTGGTGGCCATCAAATCGGGCACCTATGAAATCAAGGAAGGGGCCCCTCTCAAGGAGACCCTCTCTCTGTTCGCATCGGGCAAGGAGTTTCACTTCAGTCTCACCTTCGTCGAAGGTTCCCGTTTCGAGGATTGGCAGAAGCAACTCTCCAGCGCCCCATATCTTGAGCGATTGACCATCGAGCAATCCGAAGCCGACCTGGCGCAGGAGCTCGGCATCGAGAATGGCAAGCTGGAGGGGTGGTTCCTGCCGGAAACCTACGCCTATACCACCCATGCCAGCGATCTCTCGATCTTGCGCCGTGCCCATCAGGATATGGAGACCTTCCTGCAGCAGAGCTGGGAAAAACGTCAGGCCAACCTGCCTTACAAGACCCCCTATGAGGCGTTGATCATGGCCTCCATTATCGAGAAAGAGACCGGCCAGCCGGACGAGCGGGCGCAGATCGCCTCCGTATTCGTCAACCGTCTGCGTCTGGGCATGAAGTTGCAGACTGATCCCACCGTCATTTACGGGGTGAAGGATCGCTACGACGGCAACATTCGCCGCAGTGATCTGACCGACAAGAATCCCTACAACACTTATGTGATCGACGGTCTGCCGCCCACGCCCATCGCCATGCCGGGCAAGGCCTCCATCGAAGCTGCGCTTAACCCCAAGTCGACCGACTATCTCTACTTTGTCGCCAAGGGGGGCGGTGCCCACTATTTCTCCAAGACCCTCGATGAACACAATCGGGCGGTTCGCGAATACATATTGAAGAAACCTTAATGTCTAAATTTATTGTGATCGAAGGATTGGAAGGGGCAGGGAAGAGCTCGGCCGTGCGTTATGTGACCGACTATCTGCAGCGCCACGGCATCAACCGGATCGAGTGCACTCGCGAGCCGGGTGGTACGCCGCTGGCCGAGCGGATGCGGGCCATCGTCAAAGAGGTGCACGACGAGCGCCTCACCATCGAGGCGGAACTGCTGCTGATGTATGCCTCCCGGGTACAACTGGTGGAGACCCGCATCAAACCCGCACTGGCCGACGGTGTCTGGGTGGTGGGGGATCGCCACGATCTCTCCTCCCAGGCCTATCAGGGTGGCGGCCGTGGTATCGATGCCCAGCTTATCGGAGCCATCAAGCAGGCAGTGCTCGGCAACTTCAAGCCTGATCTCACCCTCTATCTCGATATCGATCCTGCCCTTGGCTTGCAGCGTGCTCGCCATCGCGGCGAGCTGGATCGCATCGAACTGGAGCAACTGAGCTTCTTCGAGCGTACCCGAACTCGTTATCTCGAACTGGCCGCCAAGGATGATTCCATTGTGGTGATCGATGCGGCGCAAACGCCGGAACAGGTCAAAGTTGCCATCGAGCGTGCATTGGATCACTATCTGTCGAACGAGCCGCTATGTATCCCTGGCTGATCCCCGACTGGCATGCCCTGAGCCAGACGGCCCAGTCCGGTCGTCTCGGCCACGCCTGGTTGTTGCTGGGCGATCCCGGTCTTGGCAAGGAGCAACTGGCCGAGCGGCTGGCGCGTTTGCACCTTTGCCAGCAACCGGATCGCGGAGAGCCATGCGGCCACTGCCACTCTTGCCAGCTGTTTGACAAGGGCAACCACCCGGATCTCGGCACCATAACTCGCGACAGCAAGACCATCGGGGTCGAGGCCATTCGCGAGATCTGCACCCGGCTGCAGGGCTCTGCCCAGCTCGGCCGTGGCAAGGTGGTGATCATTCCTGATGCGGAGCGGATGACCGAATCGGCAGCCAATGCCCTGTTGAAAACCCTGGAAGAGCCGGCTGGTGACAGCTTGCTGTTGCTGATTGCCTCCCAGGTGTCCCGGCTGCTTCCAACCATTCTCAGTCGCTGTCACAAACATGTCTGTCAGTTGCCTGTGGAAGGGGAAACAGTACGCTGGTTGGCCGAGCAGGGTCATCAGGCCACTCTGGCTCAGGTGCGGATCTGTCAAGGGGCTCCGCTGCGGGTACTCGACTATATCGAGCAGCAACAGGACGGTACTCGCCGCGAATTGCTGGAACAGTTTGTCGCCCTGAGTCAAAGTCCGGTCAAGGCGACGGCACTGTGCAGCCAGCTTGGTCAGGAGACGCAGGTCAGGTTGCACTGGTTGCAGCTCTTCTTGTGCGATGCCCTGAAAACCCAGGCCGGATGTGGTCACCATCAGCTGGCGATGCCGGACTTGGCAATCTTGAGTCAACGGTTGGCGGAGCAGCACTCCAGCGAAAAACTGCTGGAGGCAGAACAAGATCTGGTTGCCCTGAAAGCGGCATGCCAGCCGGGTCAGCTCTCCAATCCCACCATCCATCTGATGAACTGGCTCAGTCGCTGGTTATAAGTACCGACAAGCAGAAAGGTTTTATATGTTACTCGTTGATTCCCACTGTCATCTCGATCGCCTCAGCTATGGCAGCAAGCAGACCAGCATGGCTGATGTACTGGCAAAGGCCGCGAAACTGGACGTGGGATATTTTCTCTGTGTCAGTGTGACTCAGGCACAGTTCCCGACCATGCTCGAGGCGATCGCTCCCTATCCCCAGGTATTTGCCTCCTGCGGGGTACACCCGCTCAATCAGGAACCCGGTGTCGATGCCGAGTTGCTGCTCAAGCAAGCTGCCGATCCACGTGTGGTGGCCATCGGTGAGACCGGTCTCGATTACTTTTACTCGCCCGAGAACAAGGACGTTCAGCAAGCCTCTTTCCGCGAACATATCCGTGTTGCTCGCGCGCTGAACAAGCCGCTGATCATCCATACCCGCGATGCCCAGCAAGATACCTTGCAGATCATGCGTGAAGAGGGTGCTGATCAGGTTGGCGGTGTGCTGCACTGCTTCACCGAATCCCTCGAAATGGCAGAAGCAGCAATGGCGATGGGGTTCTATATCTCCATCTCCGGGATCGCCACCTTCAAAAATGCGTCCGCCCTGCAAGAGGTGGTCAAGGCTCTGCCCCTCGACAGATTGCTGGTCGAGACCGACTCGCCCTATCTTGCCCCCGTGCCGCATCGGGGGAGGGAGAACGAACCTGCCTTTGTGCGAGACGTTGCGCAGTTTATTGCTGATCTGCGTCATATTCCGCTTGATGAATTGGCAGAAGCCACCAGCCGGAATTTCTTTGAACTATTCAAACTGGCGAAAAAATAACACAGAAGCCCCGTTGCTCGGGGCTTTTTATATTTCAAATACCAAGCTGATTACCCACCTGAAAATCAACCTAGCACAACGTTATCTCTCACCCACCCATTCAACTCGTTCATCCACACAAAACTGGGTGAATGATATTCCGATGTTTCGTTTTTTCACCGTGGTTGAAGGGTATTAAAACATCAGGCTATAAGTATCGATAATATTCATTATCGATACTTGATGTATGGGAAGGATCCTGTAAGATCCTCTCAAACTTCATATGAATCATAGAGTTCCGTGGCATATCCAACCTTGTCCAATCCAGCTCATCAGTCACTGCAGACTATTTTCGATGCCCAGCTAAATAGTCGAGCACGACGCTTTTTGCGCAGTGCAAAAGCGGATTCCACCCTCAATGCCTATCAGGCGGATACCCGTATTTTTGTCTTCTGGTGCCAATTGCACGGGCTGGATCCGCTACAGACGACCCATCACGACATCATGAATTTTCTCGCTGATCAGGCCGACGGCGTATTGGCCGACTGGATATGGTTGGATAAAGAGGAGGGGAAGGGGGAACTGCGTAATGGCGAGCCTCGAAAACCGGCAACCCTGGTGAGACGGCTGGCGGGGATCCGTTATGCCTTCAAGCAGAAAGGCATTCACCCCATGCCCACCGAACATCCCGAAATCAAGGAGATGATGCGCGGTATTGTCAGGTTGGGGGATAACCGTAAACGCAAAACCGGCGCCCTGACGCTGCAACCATTGACCCAGGTGCTTGATGGCATCGACACCGGTGATCTGGCTGGCTTGCGTGATCACACCCTGCTGCTCTTGATGTTCAGTGGCGCCTTGCGCCGCTCGGAAGCAGCCCGAATTGAGGTGAGCGATCTCGATTTTGTGGGGCAGGGGATCCGCCTTCGCCTCAAACCGAGCAAGCATCAGCTCCATGAAACCGAGATAGCCCTTATCCCGGGCAAACACTATTGCCCCGTGTCGGCACTGCAAAAATGGCTACACAAAAGCCGGATCAGCGAGGGGCCGCTGTTTCGGCGCATGAACCGCTGGGGCCAACTGATGGCCGAGCCACTCGGCCCCCAGGGCATCAATCTGATGATCAAGCGGCGAACAGGCCAAACCATAGACGATCTCTACGTCAGTGGCCATAGCCTGCGGCGCGGTTTTATCACCTCGGCGGTAACAGCCGGCAAACCGATGAACAAGATCATTGAAGTCACTCGCCACAAGGATATGCGAACCCTGCAGGAGTACTTCGATGATGCCCATAAATTCTCCGATCATGCCCTTGATGGCTTGCTTTGACACAACTGCGTCACTTCATTTTTTATGTTAAATGATATCTTGTTGATCTGATGATATATTTGCCGTGCAGCCAGCAGCCCAAGGTGGAAGGGGCATCTTCCAATGGATAATGGCATGTGATGAGAGATAACAAACTCGGAAACGTAATATCGCAAGGACATATGAGAGCCAAGAAATGACAGTGCGTGAAGAGCAAGAGGCGGGGCCCCAAAACAATGCCGAGCGGCAGCGCCAACATGTAAAACGCAAGCAGGAGACCCATACCCGGCTGCAATGCTGGATCAGCAATCGCCACGCCGAGCGATTGGCCGCTCTGGGTCTTCATCTCGAAGACAGTCAGGCATCACTTATCGAGCAGGCGATCGATCTGCTCTACCAACATGAGCTGGGTAGAGAACCTCCGTTTGAAAACAGAGTCGCCATACAGGTCGAAGAGACTGTTGGATAGACACAAGAGTGAAGTAACAGCGATACGTGAAGAGATAAAAAAAGCCAGGTACGAATTCCTTGTACCTGGCATAGGGGAATTGGCTCCTTGCAGAGCCGTGCGCTAACTGGTGTTCGGATTGCCTTAAGCTTAGACAAGGCTCAAGGCTTTTCAAGATCCGAAGAAAAGTTCAACCAGAGTGTGGGTATTTCAGGCTCGTTCAAGTGCTTATGCACCGAGCGGCCCACTACGCATTGAACAGATTGGTGTCACGCACCAGCTCGCGGGGGAGGGCATTCTTGACTCGACTCCCTACCCATTTCCCCATGCCCAGGGTATGCCCCTGATAGCGGACGATCACCTCGCCAGCGCCAGCATCCTGTTCTGGCCAGACATCCCGCCCCATCATGAATTCCCGCGCATTGGCGCTATCCAGCTCGACCACGCCCTTGCTCGCTTTATCGCCATAGGCCAGTGCCCACTCATGAGTGAGGCGATAGCCTTTCTTGAAGGTCTCGGCCAACTTGATGCCGATGCGATCGAAACGCAACTTGCCCTGCACCTGATCAAACTGCTGGGGGAAGAGCCAGATCTCGTCATTGCGGCCAAACAGCTGACCCTGCGGTGCCACCCCGAAGTTGGCTTCGATCTCGCGCAACATGGGTTCCGCCTCTTTGGCAGGAAGCGGCGCAAAAGGGAATTTACCCAGCTTGCCAGGCTTGAACATGGTGTTGGGCACAGAGTGATGCTTGCTCAATCTGGCGACAAAAAAGCCTTCACTGTCGAAGATCTGGGGCCAAACGTGCAGGTATCCTTCGTATGTACAGGCCTGCTCTGCATGGGGGAACAGGTCTGCCAGCGAGTCAAAACTCAAGGCATCGCCAAACTTGTCCAGCAGGGATTGGCAGACCGCCTGATTCTCCTGTTCACTCAAGGTACAGGTGGAGTAGACCAGTACGCCACCCGGTTTCAAGGCATGGAAGGCACTCTCCAGCAGCCCCTGCTGCACCGCCGCGATCTCGTCGATGCTCTCGATACTCCAGTTGCGCAGCGCATTTTCATCCTTGCGCACCGTACCTTCACCGGAGCAGGGGGCATCGAGCAGGATGGCGTCGAAGGTCTCCGGCAACCACTGGCCAAATACCTTGGCATCAAAATGGGTCATCCCCACATTGGTCACGCCGCAGCGCTGGATATTGGCGCTAAGCACTTTCAACCGGCTGCTGGAAAACTCGTTGGCAACCAGCATTCCCTGATTGTTCATCAGAGCCGCGATCTGGGTGGTCTTGGAGCCGGGGGCCGCCGCCGCATCCAGCAACATGCCATCCGCTTTGATCTTGTCGCTGGCAAAGAGCGCCGTCACCGGCAGCATGGAGCTCGCTTCCTGAATGTAGAAGAGCCCGCTCAAGTGCTCGGCGGTGTTGCCAAGGGGGACGGTTTCATCGCTGCGGGTCAGCCAGAAGCCGGTATCACACCAGGGCACAGGGTCGAGCTGCCAACCCAGTGGCTCCATCTGGGCGACGAAATCCGAGACGGCGATCTTCAAGGTATTGACCCGAATGCTGCGGCGCAGCGGACGTCGACAACTGGCCACAAACTCATCCATCGAGAGATGGGCCGGCATGATGGCCGCAATGTGACGTAAAAAGTAATCGGGAAGGAAGGTGTTGTCGTGCACTGTGCCGTCTCGTTGACCGAAAAAGAGGGGCGATATCCTACCACAAGGCTAAGAATATTCTGAATCTGAACCCTATCAACAGGCACCGGAATATAAAAAAGCCCGGCACTGTGCCGGGCTTGGATGAGATACAAAGGGAAGAGATCAGGGCTGGATACGCGGACTCCACTCCAGCCACTCTTTCTCGGCCTTGCCATAGAGCGGATAGCTGTGGCCAGCCTTGACGGTTGGACCCATCTCTCTCTCCGGCGTATTGAAAGCAATGCCGCCGGCCAGCAGGCTCTGCACCGTCTCAACTTCGATAGTGCCGCCGGTCAGCCCGATATCCGCCTTGACCCCGGAGACATTCCAGAAACGGGAGTTGGCCCGCACCAGATGGGCATACTCCTGATCTACGTTCACGTCGATCACCACCTCGCTGCCATCCCGAGCCAGCGCCACCTTGGTGACACTGCCCACCACCATCTTGCGAAACAGCAGCGGACTGCCGACGCTCAGGCCATTGACGGAGGGGCTCTTGAGGGTCAGGGCCAGACCCAGAGGACCGGTCTGACTCAAAGGGAAACGATCTTTGCCAGCGCCTTTACCGGGTTGTGCTTCTACAAACGCCCCCTTGATCAGGGTATCGAGGTGAGCGACACCGCCCAGCCCCAGCTTGGCCTGCACCAGAGTAAAGCGGGCGCCGGACTGCAGGAAACGCTCGGCGTAGTGGCCATCGAGTTCCGCCTTGAAGATCACCTGACCCAGTGACGGCTCCAGCTCGATCTCTTCAATTTTGCCGATATCGACACCACGATAGCGGATCGGGCTGCCAATCCCGAGCCCCGGATTGCTCTCTGCCACCAGTGACAGCTGGCGCACCTTGGCCTTGGCTTGCTCCCTGGAATCGAACAGTTGATGACTGCTGCGGCCATTGGCCAACCGATCGAACTCGATGGCACCGCGCAGCAAGGTACCGAGGTTGCCCACCTTGACCTGCACACCATCGACCCGCACCTTGGTGTCGATGGCCGGTTTTTTCCAGAACTGGGGTTGCTGGGCGAGGAGGGGAGCATAGACGCCATCAATTTCTAGCTCGATCTCGACCCCCTCTTTGGCGGCGCGCAGCTGTTTGACCTTGCCCGCTTCCAGCCCCAGATAGAGCACAGGCGAGCCAATGCCAATGCCATCGGCTTGATCTGCTTTGAGCAACCAGCGCTGCGGCTTGGCATCACGGGTGCCGAGCAGTGCCAACTCCTGACTGGGGTAGAGACGGTTAATCCGCTCGCCACTCCTGGCTTGTACCAGCTTGATCCCGCCCCCCAACCAGGCACTGGCCGGACTGGTTTCTACCTTGATGCCGCTCAGATCGGCATCGATCTGCAACGGGGCGGCGCGATAGAAGCGGGCACGGTTGAGCAGATGGCCATAGTTCGGCGCCATCACCAGCTCAATGCTGGCATTGCCGCGCGCATCCAGGGTGAGCTGGCTGATACGGCCCACCTGCAATCCCTTGTACCAGACAGGTGCATCCTGATTGAGCCCTGCCAGATCGTCAGCCTGCAGCGTCACCTTGGTGCCGCTCTGGGGCGCGCGATCGGTCAGGGTCATCTTCTGTACCGGTTTGCCCGCCACATAGTCGAGGCGAATGGCCGGGCCGGAGAGCAGGCGATCTGCATGCTGCACACCGGTCGCGGAGAGGGAGACGCTCTCCCACACCAGCTGGCTCTTGTCGGTAATGCGATAGGCCTGCTCCGGGTTTATCAGCGCTGTGACCATCCGGCCTTTGTCGGTGAGACGAATGGGGTCGATGCGACCGATCTCGATCCCCTCATAGAGGATGGGCATCCCCTCCTTGACCGGAAGATTGCCAGCCGCAATGTCGATACGCTCGCCACGCGCCGCTTCCGCAAGCCCTTTATAGAGGACGAAAGTCTGTCCCTTCTCCGGCTCCGGTGATTCTTTGGGCGAGTCAAAGGCAATGCCGCCGCTCAGAATGGAGGTGAGGCTGCCAGCCTCGACGCTGACGCCAGCCAGACTGAAAGAACCCTTGATGCCGCTAATGTTCCAGAAGCGGGTATCGGCTTTGATCAGATGCTCGAAACGCGGCTCGATCACCAAATCCAGAATGACGTTCTGGTTGTCTTGACCCAGGCGCGTATTGATGACGCTGCCAACCTCGATACCGCGGAAATAGAGCTTGGCGCCAATCCCCACCGAACCCAGCGAATCGGCGGTCAGGTGCAGCATGCGCCCCTGAGCCTGATAGCCGGGGGGAGGGCCCTCCAGTGCATCAAAGGTCTCCTCCAGCGGATTGCTTTCACGCCCCGGTTGCAGGTTGATGTAGTTGCCGGAGACCAGGGTATCGAGGCCAGAGATCTCGGTGAGCGACGCCTTGGGGCTCACCAGCCAGAAGTCGGATCCCTTGCGGATCAGCGGTCTGGCACGGCTGTCAATCTTGGCCATCACCGCAATCTTGCGGCCATCTTCAGCCAGCTCCAGCTCCTGCACCACACCGATGGCCACCCCCTGATAACGAACCTGGGTTTTACCCGGCAAGATGCCGTTGCCCTGGGCGAAGTTGATCTGGATAAGCTGGCCACGGCTCAATACCTGCTGATAGAGAAAGCCACCCGCCAGCAGCAGGGCTATCAGGGGTAACAGCCAGACCGGCGATAACCAGCGGCGCTTTTCGATGACGGGTTCAGCCCCGATCATAGTGACTCCTTATTGGCTGGATTAAACAGCACATCAGACAAAAACAGAGAAATCATCAACGGGCCGCCTTGTCCCACAGTAAACGGGTATCGAGCATGCGGGCCGACATCATGGTCAGCACCACCACACCGGCAAAGGCGGTGGCCCCCGGGCCTGCGCGGACACTCAGCAGCACACCCCGATCGACCAGCGCCACCATCAGCGAAATCACGAACAAGTCCAGCATCGACCAGCGACCGATAAAATCGATCACCCGATACATCACCAGCTGGCGCTTGCGCCGCACCGGTTTGGCCCGCTGCAACTGCCAGCAGATCCAGCCCAGCCCCAATATTTTTCCCACCGGCACCAGTATGCTGGCGGTGAGGACTATGGTGGCAATCCCGCTCATTTTGCTGCGATAGAGCATCATGATACCGCTGAAGATGGTATCTGACTGCAGCAACCCCTTGTTGTAGAAATGGGTAATGGGCAACAGATTGGCAGGCAACAACATAAAGGTGGCAAGTGCCAGCAAGCCCCACGACCAGGCGAGGGAGCGGGGGATGCGCACCTGCAACTTGCTGCTGCAGCGGGGGCAGACTGCCCCGGCTTGATAGCGCACCAGCAAACCACAGGTATGGCAGCGACAGAGTCCCATCTCACGGGCGCTGGTCATGTTCCGGCTCCTTTAACGGGATCCGCGCCCAGTAGGGGGCGGGGTCAAACAGGATCAGCAGGGTCATGTTGAGCAGCATCAGAATACCGAGGCTGAGCAACCCGCCACCGAGGCGCACATCGGCGATGTCGATCAGTTTGAACAGGGCAACCAGCAGGCTGACGATATAGACCTCCAGCATGGCCCAGTGGCGAAACACCTCGACCAGCTTCAAGGTGACGGGAAGAATGTGCCAACTTTTTGCCAGACCCGAAGCCAGCGCAAAGATCCCTGCCAATAACCCCACCGGCGCCAACACGGCGCACCAGAGCACCAGGCTGGCTACCCACCATTCACCTTCGCCAAACAGCACCAGGATACCGCGCAGCAGGTCGGCGTCGGTGTTGACCCCAGCCAGCCGCAGATATATCAGCGGTTCAAAAAAAGCGGAGGGCAGCAGCAGAAATCCGGTGATGGTCAGGGCCATCAACTGGGAGGGACGAAAGGCATAACGGCCATAGAGATGTTGGTGACAACGCGGGCAGTGGGCATGGCGACGCAGCGGCAGTGCTTTGCGCTGGATCAGCAAGTCGCACGCCGGACAGACAATTACGGAACCGGGCTCCATCATACAATTCAACCTGTTGAAGGAATTGGTGAAATTTACCCTAAAACCGGTTTCCTGTCTTGCCTGCAGCCGGAATGTTACGAAAGTATAATTGACGTTAACGTAAACGTGATATTAGATAGCCAGACTAGACAGGTGAAAGGAGTCATGATGTCCAGTTTGTCCCCCTCGGCAGGCCTGCGCTTTCGCACCGCCCTTGCCAACGAAAAGCCACTACAGATCGTCGGCACCATCAATGCCTATATGGCGCTGATGGCCGAGCGCAGCGGTTTTCAAGCCCTCTATCTCTCCGGCGCCGGAGTAGCCAATGCCTCCTACGGCTTGCCGGATCTCGGTATGACCTCCCTCAACGACGTGCTGATCGATGCCGAACGGATAACTGCTGCGACCCGTGTGCCGCTGTTGGTCGATATCGATACCGGCTGGGGGGGGGCGTTTAATATCGCCCGCACCATTCGCGCGTTCGAGCGAGCCGGGGTTGCCGCCGTCCATATGGAAGATCAGGTAACTCAGAAGCGCTGTGGTCATCGCCCCAACAAGGCGGTGGTCACGCTGGAGGAGATGTGCGATCGCATCAAGGCGGCAGTGGATGCCCGCGAGAATAGCGACTTCGTCATCATGGCCCGCACCGATGCACTGGCGGTGGAAGGGATGGAGTCGGCTCTTGAACGCACTGCCGCCTATGTGGCCGCCGGTGCCGACATGATCTTCGCCGAGGCGGTGACCGAGCTTGCCCAGTACGACCAGTTCAAGCAGGCGGCCAAAGTGCCGATCCTCGCCAACATGACCGAGTTCGGCAAAACCGAGCTGTTTGACAAAGAGCAACTGGCCGCCCACGGGGTCGACATGGTGCTCTATCCCTTGAGTGCCAACCGGGCCGCCAATCAGGCCGCCCTCAACGTCTATCACCATATTCGCCAGGATGGCCATCAACGCGCCGTCGTGGAGACCATGCAGACCCGGGAGTCGCTCTACGACTTCCTCGGATATCACCACTACGAGCAGACACTGGATCGTCTGTTTTCAGCCAAGGAATAGGAGGCAGCTTATGGGACAGCAAAAACCGTTGGGCGGGGCCGGTCTGCGCGGCCAAAGCGCAGGGGAGACCAGTATCTGCACCGTGGGCAAGAGTGGCACCGGTCTTACCTATCGCGGTTACGACATCAAGGAGCTGGCCGACAGCGCCCAGTTCGAGGAGGTCGCCTATCTGCTGCTCAAGGGGGAGTTGCCCGGTGAGCAGCAGCTTGACGCCTACAAGCGCGAGCTGCGTCGCCTGCGCACCTTGCCCCAGCCGCTATTGGAGGTACTGGAGCGCATTCCCGCCGATGCCCATCCCATGGATGTGCTGCGCACTGGCTGCTCCATGCTCGGTGATCTGGAGCCGGAAGATGGTTTCGAGCATGAGCATGAAGTGGCGGATCGGCTGCTGGCTGCCTTCCCGGGCATTCTGATCTACTGGTACAAGTTCAGCCACGAGGGAGTTCGCATCGCCCTCGACAGCGACGAGGAGTGTATCGGTGGCCACTTTCTGGCGCTGCTCCACCAGAAGGCACCGAGCGAGCTGGAGCGGCGGGTGATGCATGTCTCGCTCATCCTCTACGCCGAGCATGAGTTCAACGCCTCCACCTTTGCGGCGCGGGTTTGCGCCTCGACCCTTTCCGACATGTTCTCCTGTATCACCGCCGCCATCGGTACCCTGCGCGGCCCGCTCCACGGCGGAGCCAACGAGGCGGCCATGGCGATGATCGAAGATTGGCAAGATGAAACGCAGGCAAGGCGCGAACTGCTGGCCAAGCTGGCGGCCAAGGAGAAGATCATGGGCTTTGGCCACGCCATCTACCGCACTTCTGATCCGCGCAGCGTCATCATCAAGGAGTGGTCGGCCAAGCTTGCCGAGGCGGTGGGTGATGATCGCCTCTATCGCGTCTCCTGCGAGGCGGAGAAGGTGATGTGGGAGGAGAAAGAGCTCTTTCCCAACGCCGACTTCTTCCATGCCAGCGCCTATCACTACATGGGGATCCCGACCAAGCTGTTCACGCCTATCTTCGTCTGCTCGCGGGTCACCGGCTGGTGCGCTCACGTGATGGAGCAGCGCGAGCACAACCGGATCATCCGCCCGAGCGCCGATTATGTCGGCCCGGCCCCCCGTCACTTTGTCTCTCTACAACAACGATAAGGAAATCACGATGTCCGCCAACGTCGACGTCAACCACAGACCCGAGCCCGATCAGGTGCTGGTCGATATTGCCGATTATGTCTGCAACCACCCCATGACCAGCGAGGCAGCCCTCGACACCGCCCGCTACTGCCTGATGGATACGCTGGGCTGTGGCCTGCTGGCCCTGCGCTTCCCCGAGTGTACCAAGCACCTGGGCCCCATCGTGCCGGGCACCGTCGTGCCCCATGGTGCCCGGGTGCCCGGTACCCAGCTCTGCCTCGATCCGGTCAAGGCGGCCTGGGATATCGGCGCCATCATCCGCTGGCTCGATTACAACGACACCTGGCTGGCTGCCGAGTGGGGTCACCCATCCGACAATCTGGGGGGCATTCTGGCCACTGCCGACT
>NZ_JBFODN010000258.1:0-26411 GCF_040908345.1 Aeromonas sp. R3-1 | reverse complement strand
GCGAGTAATCGCGCTGTGTCCGTTTCACACCTTGTCCCATCGGGCTCTCCATTTATTGGGGGGAAAGGTGTAAACCATATTCAGGACGGGACAATAGCCATAAAAAAGCCCCCATCGCGAGATGGGGGCTTTTTCATTAGGGTCAGACGCGAATATCGATCTTGCTTCCCAGAGAAGCGCTGGCCGATGTCGGTGCAACCGGCGCTGATTGCGCTGCGTTTTGCAGCAGCTTCAGCGCAGCTTCGCCCTCTTGGGTCTGCTGTTTCTTGGCCAGACTGGCCGTCATCAGAGCAGAACCAAACGACGCATTTGCAGAACTTGATATATCCATAGGGTTCCTCCTGCACTCAACAGTATCGACCAAGCGGCCCCGAACATAAGCACTGAATGCAAAACAATCTGAAAGTCGCTTTTCTATCAATCAGATAGCAATAGCATTCATGGTCCCTGTTCACCGCTGGATGACGCCTTCAAGCTCCTGTGCCGTCATCGGCCGAAGCACCTTGCAAGGGTTGCCGGCCGCCACCACATTGGCGGGCACATCTTTGGTCACCACCGAGCCGGCACCGATGACGCTGTTGTCACCGATAGTGACACCGGGACAGATAACCGCGCTGCCGCCAATCCAGACGTTGTGACCGATCCGCACCGGCTTGCCGAACTCGACACCCTTGATACGTGGCGCCACCGCCACCGGATGAGCGGCGGTGTAGATCTGCACCCCGGGCGCCAGCAGCACGTTGTCGCCGATGTGCACCTCGCAGACGTCGAGGATGGTGCAATTGACGTTGGCGTAGAAGTTCTCGCCGACGAAGATGTTGGCACCATAGTCGCAGAAGAATGGCGGATTGATGGCACACTCATGGCCACGGCCACCGAGCAGCTCGTGCAGCAAAGCATCCCGCGCTGGTTTCTCCTGCCAGCTGGTGTTGAAGGTGTGATAGAGCCGGCGGCAGCGCTCGCGCGCCGCTTTGAGCTCAGGGTCAGCCGCATCATAAGGCTCCCCCGCCACCATCTTCTGCCACTCGGTACCGCGCACCACCTTCTCCATTACCTACTCCATCAGCCAGATCAGGGATTCATAAGGGCGCAGCATACCCGATTGCGGTTGGGCCGGGCTATCGGGGTAGTTGCCGAGCAGCAGCCGACCTTGCCCGCTTTGCAGCTCGGCAGGCAAGGCAAACTCCACCGGCTCGCCGTAGAAGTTGCTCACCACCAGCAGGGTCTGACCGTTAGCGCGACGGGCATAGGCCCAGATCTGCGGGTGCCCGGTCAGCAGCTCCTGATAATCCCCCTGAGTGAAGATGGGGTGCGCCTTGCGAAGGGCGATAAGATCCCGATAGTGCCAGAACACCGAGTTATGGTCGGCCAGCGCAGCCTCGGCATTGATCTCGGGGTAGTTGGCGGCAGGCTTGAGCCAGGGCGTCCCGCTGGTGAAACCTGCATTGGCCGCAGCGCTCCACTGCATCGGGGTACGCGAGTTATCCCGGGACTTGGCCCCTAGAATGGCGAGGATCTCGGCCTCGCTCATCCCTTCCGCCTGCTTGATGGCGAAGATATTGCGGCTCTCCACATCCTGATAGTCATCGATGTGCTGATAGCCAGGGTTGGTCATGCCGATCTCCTCCCCCTGATAGATGTAGGGGGTGCCCTGCAGGCCGTGCAGCGTGCTGGCCAGCATCTTGGCGGCGACCACCCTATGCTCACCCTCATCCCCGAAGCGGGAGACGATGCGCGGCTGATCGTGGTTGCACCAGAACAGCGCCGACCACCCCTTGCCATGCATACCGCTCTGCCAGTGGTTGAAGATACGCTTGAGTTCGAGGAAATCGAACGGCGCCTTGGTCCACTTGTCGCCGTTGGGGTAATCCACCTTCAGATGGTGAAAGTTGAACACCATGGAGAGCTCGGAGCCATCGAGGGCACCATAACGCTGGCAATGCTCCAGCGAAGTAGAGGACATCTCCCCCACCGTCATGGCGCCGACCGGGGCAAAGACGTCACGGCTCACATCCTGCAAAAATTCGTGGATGCGCGGCCCGTCGGTATAGAAGCGGCGGCCATCGCCGATCTCATCGTCCGGGAACGCCTGATCCTTGGAGATAAGGTTGATGACGTCGAGGCGGAAACCATCCACCCCCTTCTTGGCCCAGAAGTGGATGATCTTTTTCACCTCGGCGCGCACCGCCGGATTTTCCCAGTTGAGATCCGCCTGCTCGCGGGCAAACAGGTGCAGGTAGTACTGACCGGTGGCGGGATCCAGCTCCCAGGCGCTGCCACCAAACTTGGATTGCCAGTTGTTCGGTACGCCGCCATCCACCGGATCGCGCCAGATGTAGTAGTCGCGGTAGGGGCTGTTTTTATCCCCCATCGCCGACTTGAACCAAGCGTGCTCGGTGGAAGTGTGGTTGACCACGATATCCATCACGATGCGGATGTCGCGCGCGTGGGCGGCGGCCAGCAGCGCCTCGAAATCATCCATGGTGCCGTAGGCGGGATCGATGGCAAGGTAGTCGGCGATGTCGTAGCCGTTGTCCACCTGCGGAGAAACATAAACCGGGGTCAGCCAGAGGGCATCGATGCCCAAGGTCTTGAGATAGTCGAGGCGGGCCATGATCCCCTTGAGGTCGCCGGTGCCACGGGCAGCGGAATCCTGAAAGCTCTTGGGGTAAATCTGGTAAATCACGGCACTCTGCCACCAGGGTGTTTGGCTCATGGGTCTTTCTCTTGTCTCGAATATGAAATGGAGAGGGCGACCCGCGGGTCGCCCTGATAATCAGTGTCAGGCGCTGGCTTGGGCCAACTTGCCAGCGGCTTGCTGGCGCTTGTAGACCAGCAGGGTCAGCACCACAGGCACCACGATGGCGACCAGCATGGCGATGGCGAACACCGCCCAGTATTGCGGCTGGATGGAGAGGATGCCCGGCAGGCCGCCGACCCCGATGCCGTTGGCCATTACCCCGGCGAAACCGCAGATGAGGGCGGCAAGGCTGGAGCCCACCATGGCGCACAACATGGGGAACTTGTACTTGAGGTTGATACCGTACATGGCCGGTTCGGTCACCCCGAGGTAAGCGGAGATGGCAGCTGGTACCGAGATCTCCCGTTCGTTCTCCTTGCGGCTAATCATAATGATGCCGACGACCGCAGAAGCCTGAGCGATGTTGGAGAGGGCGATCAGCGGCCAGATTGGCGTGCCGCCCATGCTCTGCATCAGCTGCAGATCCACGGCGTTGGTGGTGTGGTGGATACCGGTAATAACCAGCGGTGCGTAGAGGAAACCGAACAGGGCTGCACCGATGGGAGCGAAGGAGCCGGTCATAGCGGCCTTGGCAGCGAAACCAACGCCATCACCAATCCAGCGACCGAACGGGCCGATAAAGGCGTGGGCCACGATCACTGCCAGCAGCAGCGAGACAAACGGCACAATCACCAGATAGAGGTAAGCCGGAATGATCCGCTTGAGGTTGGTCTCAACCCAGGCGAGGAAGACACCCGCCAGCAGCGCCGGAATGACCTGGGCCTGATAACCCACCTTCTGGATCACGAACAGGCCGAAGTCCCACACCTCGGGAGTCTGCTTACCAATACCGTAGGCGTTCATCAATTGCGGCGACACCAGCGTCACCCCCAGCACGATACCCAAGATCTCGGAGCCCCCCATCTTCTTCACTGCAGACCAGCAAACACCGACCGGCAGGAAGTGGAAAATCGCCTCGCCCAGCAGCCAGAGGAAGGCGTGTACCTGAGCCCAGAACTGGCTGATCTCGGTGAGGGTGTGAGTGCCATCGTCGAACATCTTGATGTCGCCGATGACGTTGCGAAAGCCCAGGATCAGACCGCCGGTGATGATGGCGGGCAGCAGCGGCACGAAGATCTCCGCCAGATGGGAGATGCCCCGCTCCAGCGGATTCATATTCTGGCGCGCCGCCTGCTTGGCGGTCTCCTTGCTGCCACCGCTGACGCCGAGCTGTTCGGTCAGCGCCTTGTACCACTGCTCTACCTCGTTGCCGATCACCACCTGGAACTGACCGCCCTGGGTGAAGCTTCCCTTCACCGCCGGGATAGTTTCGATAGCCTTGCTGTCGGCCTTGGCCGGATCGTTCAGGACGAAGCGCAACCGGGTCAGGCAGTGGCTGACGGTGGCGATGTTCTCCTTGCCGCCGATCTTGTCGATCAGGGTGGCAAGCTGCTGTGCGTTGATCTTGGACATGGGTCTTCCCTCTGTGACGCCATTGAATAGTGGTCTGTATCGCCCTTTTGAGCCAGTCTGTCGGCCGGAGCGTTTTTGGTATCGTTCCCATTTAGCCTGCCGACAATCTGGCCAGATCGAAATGGGAACGTTCCCAATTCGTGGCCAGCATCACAAAAAGCGTTCTTTTTGTTCAGTCCGGAGTGATGGGGCTCACAGGGTTCGACAGGGGGCGATTGTCACCAGCGGGGGCTGATCCTGCTCAATCTGGCCGAGCAGCTGACGCGCCGCCTGCTCCCCCGCCCCTTTGTAACCGAGATCGAGACTGAGGGCGTTGGGGAAGAGGAAACTGAGCATGGGGTTATTGCCAAGGCCGGTCACCAGCACCTCGCTACGCCCTTGTTCTTGAAGGTATTTTGCCGCACCGATGGCGAGGGTGTCGCTGGCGCAGACCAGCGCCTGGGTGGAGGGGGTAAGCAGCTCGGCCGCCAGCCGGTAGCCGCTCTGCAGGCTGAGATCACCGAGGGCGCTGCGCGGGCGCAACCCCTGCTCTGCGCAGTAAGCGAGATAAGCATCTAGGCGGCGCTGGCCGGTGGTGAGATCCGAGGCATCCACCCCCAGATAGGCGATGTCGCGGGCGCCACGGCTTGCCAGCTGCGCCAGCATGGTGCGCACCGCACCGGCGTCGTCGAAGCAGACCGAGGAGAAACCGGGATATTCACGAGCGACCAGCACCAGCTTCTCTTTCAGCGGCGCCATGGCGGCATAGTCCAAGTCATTAAAGGCGAACAGGATAATGCCATCCACTCCGCGCCGCTCCAGCACCGCCAGATGCTCCTGTACCTTGGCGGGGGAGAACTTGCTCTCCATCAGCACGGCATCGTAGCCACGCTGGTAGAGGGTCTCCAGCATGCCGCGTACCGCCTGATTCTCCGAGCTGGAGTCGAGCCGCGAGACGATGATCCCCACCACCTGCTGGCTCTGGCTGCGCATGGCCCGAGCCGACTTGCTCGGCACGAAGCTATGTTCGGCGATGATTTGCTCCACCCGCTCGCGGGTCTCCTGCTTCACCTTGGGATCCTGGTTGAGCACCCGGGAGACGGTCGACTTGCCGACGCCACTCAGTCTGGCGATATCGAGGATGGTCAGTTTCTTGTCCATGAATTGGCTCACAGGAGGCTAGGCGGTGGAATTGCCCACATTGTTGTGATTAACCCCTGTGAATACAAGCCCATGGCGTTAGAATGCCCTTTTTGCCCCGCCGTCAGGGTGTGTGGGCACAGCACAGGATGCCCATCATGGATCTGCTGGCCAGTCTGCTCTTCTCCCTCTCCATCACAGGCCCCATCTGCGTGGTGCTGCTGCTCGGCATCTTGCTCAAGCGGCTGGGGCTGCTGCCGGATCCCTTTACCGAATCCGCCTCGCGACTGGTATTTCAGGTCACCCTGCCCGCCCTGCTCTTTCTCAGTATTCTGGGTACCAACTTCGCCACCATGCCGAGCCTCTGGTTTATCGGCTATGGCCTGCTCGCCACCGTTATCAGCTATCTGGTGCTGGAACTGCTGGCCGGACGTTTTATCGGGGAGCAGCGACTGCGCGGGATCTTCGTGCAAGGTAGCTTTCGCGGCAACAGCGCCATTATCGGGCTCGCCTATGTGCAGAACGCCTACGGCCACGAGGGGTTGGGGGCGGCGGCCTTCTATGTCGGTGCGGTGACCGTGCTCTACAACATTCTCGCGGTGATCACCCTCACCCGCAGTCTCGGCGGTGCCACCGGCATTCGCCCCATTCTGCTCGGCATCATCAAGAATCCGTTGATCATCGCCATTGTGGCGGCGCTGCCGTTTACCCTGCTCGGTATCAAGATGCCGCAACTGCTGCTCACCACCGGCAGCTACTTCGCCAACATGACGTTGCCGCTGGCGCTGCTCTGCACCGGCGCCTCCCTCAGCCTCGACGCTCTGCGTGGTGGTGCAGCCATTGCGGGCTGGGCCAGCATCATGCGGCTCTGCCTCATTCCGGCTGCGTTCACTCTTGGGGCAGCCCTGCTCGGCTTCAGCCATCTGGAGCTGGGTATTCTGTTCCTCATCAGCGCTACCCCGACAGCCGCCGCCAGCTATGTGATGACCCGCGCCATGGGGGGCGACAGCGTGCTAGCAGCGAACATCATCGCCACCACCACCCTTGGATCGCTGGTTACTACCAGCCTCGGGGCAACCCTGATGAATTATCTGGGTCTTATGTACTGACGGCTTGACCTTGCCGGAGGCGGCAGCTTTAGGCTGGCGCTCATCAACAGAGGAGATATCCCATGACCATCGAACTCACCGTGTCCGGCATGTCCTGCGGTGGCTGCGCCGCCAGTCTGCAAAAAGCGCTGCTGGCCCAGCCTGCGGTCACCACCGCAACCGTCGATTTCGCCAGCAGCAAGGCCGTTATCGAGAGCGAGCTGAGCAAGGCAGAACTGATCGCCCTGATCGAAGCCAAGGGTTTCTCTGCGAGTTAAATTATCTCTATAGAGGTATAAAACAGGTTAAAAATCTGTACTCACCTGTCTTTTGGTGAGTTTTATCACAGACCCAGGTTATTAAACGGGCAAACTTGCTGCGATTATTCCAACCATAAGGATTTGCAGCATGACCCTACCGATCCGCAAGACCCTGCTCGCCGCTGTCGTTGGCCTGACCCTCTCCCCCATGGCGATGGCGCTGCCCAACGTCCATATTCTGGCAACCGGCGGCACCATTGCCGGAGCTGGCCAGTCGGCTACCCAGTCCAACTACGAGGCTGGCAAGGTGGCCATCGAAACCCTGATCGCCGCCGTGCCCGAGATGAAGAAAGTGGCCGATGTGCAGGGTGAGCAGGTGGTGAAGATCGGCTCGCAGGACATGAACGACGAGGTGTGGCTCAAGCTAGCCAAGCGGGTCAACGAGCTGCTGGCCAAGGATGACGTGGATGGCATCGTCATTACCCACGGCACCGACACCATGGAAGAGACCGCCTACTTCCTCAATCTGACCGTCAAGAGCGACAAGCCGGTGGTACTGGTTGGCGCCATGCGCCCCTCCACCGCCATGAGTGCTGATGGCCCGCTCAACCTCTACAACGCCGTGGTGACCGCCTCCGACCCCGCCTCCAAGGGACGTGGCGTCATGGTGGCGATGAACGACACAGTGCTCGATGCCCGCGATGTCACCAAGACCAACACCACAGGCGTGCAGACCTTTGCCTCCCCCAACTTTGGCCCGCTGGGTTACATCCACAACGGCAAGATCGACTATCAGCGCAGCCCGGCCCGTCTGCACACCAGCAAGACGCCATTTGACGTGAGCAAGCTCGACAAGCTGCCGCAAGTGGGCATCGTCTACAGCTACGCCAACGCCACCGACTTGCCGGCCAAGGCGATGGTGGATGCCAAGTTCGACGGCATCGTCAGCGCCGGGGTGGGCAACGGCAACCTCTATCACTCCCTGTTCGACACCCTGGCCAAAGCGAGCAAGGATGGCATCCGCGTCGTACGCTCCGCCCGCGTGCCGACCGGCGCCACCACCCTGGATGCCGAGATCGATGATGCCAAGTACGGCTTCGTGGCCTCCGGCACTCTCAACCCGCAGAAAGCGCGGGTGCTGCTGATGCTCTCCCTGACCCAGAGCAAAGACCCGGCCCAGATCCAGCGCTGGTTCCAGCAGTTCTGACAACGGTTGCCTGACAAGTGACAAGCAAGGGCGGGACTTCCCGCCCTTTTCCCTCCTGCAATGCCGCCTCGCCCATTACGCCGTTTGGCGGGGTCGTCCCTCTCTTTTCCGGCCATCTTTTTCAGCCATCGCAAAGCGCTGTCATCAAATTAGCGAGCCGGATCACCCGCTTTCACAAGCGCATCGCCGCCAAATTCATTACACTGCCAGCGATCTTATCCACTCAAGGAGTGCTGTTGCTGTATGGAAATATTGATCCTGCTGGGATTGATTTTGCTTAATGGCGTCTTCGCCATGTCAGAAATCGCCATCGTCACCGCACGCAAGGCTCGCCTCGGCAAGCTTGCCTCTGAAGGCAACCGCTCCGCCGCCATTGCCCTCAAACTGGGCGAAGACCCGACCCATTTTCTCTCTGCCGTCCAAATCGGCATTACCAGCATCGGTCTGCTCAACGGTATCTACGGCGAATCCCTGCTGGCCCAGCCCTTCTCCCTCTGGTTGCAGGAGTGGGGGCTCCCGGCCAAGAGCAGTGGCCTGATCGCCACCGTCATCGTGGTGGTGGTGGTTACTTACCTCTCCATCGTGGTGGGGGAGCTGGTGCCCAAGCGGCTCGGCCAGCTCAATGCCGAGCGCATCGCCTGTCTGGTGGCCCGCCCCATGCACTGGCTCGCCACCCTGACCCGCCCCTTCGTCTGGCTGCTGTCGGCCTCTACCAATGCCAGCCTGCGGCTGCTGCGGGTCAACCAGAACGGCAGCGCCAACGTCACCGAGGAGGAGATCCACGCCATGCTGGTGGAGGGATCGGAAGCTGGGGTAATCGAGGATCATGAACACACCATGCTGCGCAACGTCTTCCGTCTCGACGAGCGCAGCCTCTCCTCCCTGATGGTGCCGCGCAGCGATATCCGCTATCTGGATCTGGCGCTGCCGCTAGAGACCAACCTGCAGCGGCTGGTGGAGTATCGCCACAGCTATTTTCCGGTCTGCGACGGCAACCTGTCAGAATTGGTGGGTATCATCAATGTCAGCAAGGTGCTGCACGCCTATATCAAGGGGGAACCCATCGATCTGGCTGCCCTGACCCAGGAGGGCAGCCTGCTGCCCGAGACCCTCAACGGGGTCGAGCTGCTCAACCACTTCCGCACCCACAGCGAACAGATGGCGCTGGTGGTGGACGAATATGGCGAGCTGCAGGGACTGGTCACCCAGCAGGATCTGCTGGAGGCGCTGGCGGGGGATTTCCAGCAGGAGGATGGCGAGGACAACTGGGCATTCCGGCGCGCCGACGGCAGCTGGCTGCTCGATGGCCTGATCCCGCTGCCGGAGTTGAAGGACTGTCTGGAGCTGGTTCGTCTGCCAGAAGAAGAAAAACATCACTATCACACCCTCGGAGGGCTTATCATGCTGCTCCTTGGTCGTGTTCCACAAACCGGAGACCTGGTGACACTGGAACAGTGGCAACTGGAAATTGTTGACATGGATGGCCTGCGCATCGACAAGGTGCTCGCCATGCCCTTGACCGATCAACCCAGCTAACCTGCGGAGTTTGCAAGTATGGAGCAGTTTTACCAACTGGCTCACGCCTTTATGAATCACGATCTGAACACACTTTCCGATCCCAAGATGGCCTTCATGATCTGTGGTGTGATTCTGACGTTTCTGGTACTGGAAAACGGATTCATCCCTACCGCCTTTCTGCCCGGTGACAGCCTGCTGATCCTCACCGGCGTGCTCATCTATCAGGATGTATTGTCTCTCGGGGTGATCCCGCTGTTAATCATGGCTACCTTTGTCGGCACCTGGCTCGGTTACATGCAGGGGCGCTTCCTTGGCCACACCCAGCTCTACCATCGGCTGATGTCCCATGTGGAAGAGCGACACCAGCAGAAGGTCTACCACCTGCTGGACAAGTACGGGATCATCACCCTGATCACCGCGCGCTATATCGCCTTCGTACGCACCGCCTACCCCTACATCGTCGGTGCCACCGAGCTGCCGCAGGGGCGCTTTCTCATCGTCAATCTGATCAGCTCCATCATGTGGATCTGCCCGCTGGTCGGGTTTGGCTACTACCTGAGCCACACCAAGTTGGCAGCCGAATACCAGACCCAGTTCTTCAATATCATCATCTATCTGCCGGTGGCCCTGCTGGTGGGTGGCATGGTGGCGCTGGTCTGGCGCTGGATCAGCAAACGCAGGGCTGCGCAGCCGCGGGATTGACCCTCGCCCAACGCCCGACCCGAAAGCCCTCGCCAGAGGGCTTTTTTGATCGCCAATTTCGCGCAAATAGCAGAAATAGTCCCGCACCACCCTTGTAAAGCCGGGGTAAAAATGAGTGAATCTAGCGCCTTTTTTTTGGATGGGAACGGAGTCGGTTGTATGTGGTGTCGGATTCGCGCAGCAGCGCTGGTTGTCGGGTTGATGGGAATGTTGGGATTGCCTGCGGTCAGCGCGGCACCCAACCCTGCTAAACTGGAAGTACGCTCGAGCAGCGCCCTGGTCGTGGATGTAAAAACGGGCAAGACGCTCTACCAGAAGAATGCCACCAAGGTGCGTCCCATCGCCTCCCTCACCAAGCTGATGACAGCGCTGGTGGTGCTGGATGCCAAGCAGAATCTCAACCAGACCATCACGGTCGACAAGAACGATCTGGATCGGGTCAAACACACCCACTCCCGCATCCGCATGGGCACCAAGGTGACCCGCCGCGACGCCTTGCATCTGGCGCTGATGTCCTCCGAAAACCGGATGGCCTCGGCACTGGCGCGTCACTATCCGGGCGGTCGCAGCGCCTTCGTGCGGGCCATGAACAACAAGGCCAGACAGCTGGGTATGCGTAATACCCACTTCTACGACTCCACCGGCCTCTCCACCCGCAACGTCTCTACCGCCCAGGATCTCGGCAAGCTGGCCGCCGCCGCCTACCGTCAGCCGCTGATCCGTCAGTTCACTCAGGATGAGAACCGGGAGATGCGCTTCAGCGCCCCTGCCTACAGCCTGATGTTCAACAACACCAACCCGCTGGTGAAAAACCCGGATTGGGACGTGCGCCTCTCCAAGACCGGCTTCACTGACGAAGCGGGTCGCTGTCTGGTGATGCGCGCCAAACCGGACAGCCGCGAGCTTGCCATCGTGCTACTCAACTCGGTGGGCAAACGCACCCCTATCGGCGATGCCAACCGCATTCGCAAATGGTTGAAAAGCTGAGTGGGTCTCTTCACAAAAAAGGATGCTGCGGCATCCTTTTTTATTGTCCGCAGAACGCCTCAGCAGGCCCTGCAGGATGTTGATGAGCGAATCCTGAGTGATGAGCTACGCGGCATCTGCCGTTGCAACAGCAGGCATACAGCACACTTGCAGATGAGGCAAAGGGTGGCAAGGGGTTGCACCGTACAGAAGAACGGTGCGCAATCACAGAAAGGGGAAGAAATGAGGACAAGAACAGCCAGGTAAACGGGCGATCCACCCGCAACAGCGCACGGGGATCCGCACCAAAAGCTAAATATCGCCCATAAAAAAACAGCCCCGACTGAAGTCGGGGCTGTCTGTATGGTGCGCCCGAGAGGATTCGAACCTCTGACCACCTGGTTCGTAGCCAGGTACTCTATCCAGCTGAGCTACGGGCGCTCATAAACTTTTGGTACTGCTTGAAATATGGTGCGCCCGAGAGGATTCGAACCTCTGACCACCTGGTTCGTAGCCAGGTACTCTATCCAGCTGAGCTACGGGCGCTCACAAACTTTTGTGTACTGCTTGAAAAATGGTGCGCCCGAGAGGATTCGAACCTCTGACCACCTGGTTCGTAGCCAGGTACTCTATCCAGCTGAGCTACGGGCGCTCATAAATCGTTGTGTCGTTTTAAATGGTGCGCCCGAGAGGATTCGAACCTCTGACCACCTGGTTCGTAGCCAGGTACTCTATCCAGCTGAGCTACGGGCGCCCTGTTTTAAAACGATAAAAAAAGCTTACTTATCAGTAAGCCTTTTCCAAAGTGTCGACTTGCTGATGGTCAACACATGACTCTTGCTTGAGTCGTAATATGGTGCGCCCGAGAGGATTCGAACCTCTGACCACCTGGTTCGTAGCCAGGTACTCTATCCAGCTGAGCTACGGGCGCAAATGGCGGAGAAGGGGGGATTCGAACCCCCGATGCGGGTATAAGCCGCATACTCCCTTAGCAGGGGAGCGCCTTCAGCCTCTCGGCCACCTCTCCGTTTGCGGGGCTGATAATACTTCACAGGGATTTTTAGTCAAACACTTTTTTGGAGAAAAAAGTTCGTTCGCTCAGCATTTGGTCAAAGCGTGGAATATTCAAACAATATCGACACTTATCCCGCAGTTTCGCGCCCTGCAGAGCGATTTCAGGGGCCGAGAAAAAACAAAAGGCGACACATGAGGTGTCGCCTTGTCACAGCCATGAAAGTGGCTTAGAAGCCCGGTTGGCCCGGAACTTTCTCGGCCTGGATGCGCTGGTAGATCTCTTCGCGGTGTACGGAGACCTCTTTCGGCGCGTTAACACCGATACGGACCTGGTTGCCTTTAACGCCCAGTACGGTGACAGTCACTTCATCACCAATCATCAGGGTTTCCCCAACACGACGAGTCAAAATAAGCATTCGCTTGCTCCTGTATCCTGTTTTGTTTTTATATCGATATGCGACATTATCTAACAAAGATACCGATATGGTAAATGGTTGAAACTAAATCAATCAGAGATTGTTAGCCCAAGGGCTGCTCTTGCGGTGCCTGATCCAACCCGAAAGCCGCGTGCAGGGCTCGCACCGCCAGCTCCAGATACTTCTCGTCAATCACCACAGAGATTTTGATTTCAGAGGTCGAGATCAACTGCATGTTGATCCCCTCCTCGCCCAATACCTTGAACATGGTGCGCGCAACACCGGGATGGTTCCACATGCCGACACCGACAATAGAAACCTTGGCTATTTCGCCATTTCCCTGCACGCAGGAGGCGCCAAGTTCGGTGGCGGTCTCCTCCAGCAGTGCCCGGGCACGGCGATAGTCATCACGATTCACCGTGAAGGTGAAGTCGGCGGTGCCATCTCCCAGGGTGTTCTGCACAATCATGTCGACATCAATGTTGGCGTCGCTGATCGGATTCAGGATCTGCGCGGCAACGGTTGGTCTGTCCGGCACGCCCAGAATGGTCAGGCTGGCCTCGTTGCGGTTAAAAGCGATCCCGGATACCAAGGGAGCTTCCATCCTATCACCTCCATATGTGATTAAGGTTCCCTCTCCATCGATAAAGCTCGACAGCACCCGCAGCGGGACGCGGTACTTGCCCGCAAACTCCACCGAGCGGATCTGCAGCACCTTGGCGCCGAGACTTGCCATCTCCAGCATCTCCTCGAAGGTGATGGTGTCGAGACGACGCGCCTTGGGCTCGATTCGCGGATCCGTGGTGTATACCCCATCCACATCGGTAAAGATCTGGCACTCATCAGCCTTGATGGCCGCCGCCACGGCAACCGCCGTGGTATCCGAACCGCCGCGGCCCAGCGTCGTGATGGCGTTATGCTCGTCACGGCCCTGGAAACCGGCGATCACCACCACCTTGCCCGCAGCCAGTTCGGCATGAACCAGCTCGGTGTCGATGTGGGTGATGCGCGCCTTGCCATAGGCGGAATCGGTGTGAATCCGTACCTGATCACCGGTCATTGAGACCGCAGGACAACCGCGTTTGTTCAACGCGATGGCCAGCAGCGCTATGGTGACCTGCTCACCGGTGGAGACCAGTACATCCATCTCCCGCCGGTTGGCATCAGGATCCAGTTGCTGGGCCATGCCCAGCAACCGGTTGGTTTCGCCCGACATGGCGGAGACAACCACCACCACGTCGTGTCCCTGGGCGCGGGTCTGCTCGACCCGCTCAGCTACCGCCTCGATCCGCTCCAGTGTGCCGACCGAGGTGCCGCCGTACTTCTGTACATAGAGTGCCACAGATCACCTCGCCCGATTACAGGCGCTCTTCCAGCCAGGAGTGAACGGATTGCAGCGCTGCCGGCACCGCCTCAGGCTGGGTACCACCCGCCTGTGCCATGTCCGGACGGCCACCGCCCTTGCCACCCACCTGCTGGGCAACCAGATTGACCAGCTCACCGGCCTTGACCTTGCCGGTCAGGTCGTTGGTGACGCCCGCGATCAGGTTGACCTTGCCGTCGGCACAGGTTGCCAGCAGTACAACACCGGACTTCATCTGGTTCTTCAGTTCGTCCAGCATGCCGCGTAGGGATTTCGGATCGGCCCCTTCCAGCGCTGCAACCAGCACCTTCTGACCGTTGATCTCGATCACCTGACCCAGCAGGTCGTTACCGGCCTGAGCAGCCAGCTTGGCCTTGAGCTGCTCCAGCTCGCGCTCCATCATCTTGGCCTTGTCCAGCATCTGGCGAACCTTGTCGGCGATGCAGAACTGGTCACCTTTCACCAGTGCAGCAGCCTCTTCGATCTGCTCGCCAACCTGATGCATGAAGTCGATGGCCGCTTTGCCGGTCACCGCTTCGATACGGCGCACACCAGCAGCGATACCGCTCTCGGCGATGATCTTGAAGAAGCCGATATCACCAGTACGCTTGGCGTGAGTACCGCCGCACAGTTCGGTGGAGTAGTCGCCCATGCGCACAACGCGCACGTCGTCTTCATATTTCTCACCAAACAGCGCCATGGCACCGGCAGACTTGGCCGCTTCCAGATCCATCAGCTGGGTGGTGATTTCGTGGTTGGCGCGGATCTGGTTGTTGACCAGCTCCTCGACCCGGCGAATGGTCGCCATAGTCAGCCCCTCGAAGTGGGAGAAGTCGAAACGCATGCGCTCGGCTCCAACCAGAGAACCTTTCTGGGTGACGTGCTCGCCCAGAGCCTGACGCAGAGCTGCGTGCAGCAGGTGAGTCACGGAGTGGTTCAGGGCGATGGCCTGACGACGGTCAGCATCCACCACGGCCTCGACCTCGGCCCCTTTCTCCAGAGTGCCCAGCTCCATGTAGCCCTTGTGGATGATCGCCTTGCCCGCTTTCAGGGTGTCGGTCACGGCAAAGATGCCGTCGTCCACTTTCAGGGTACCGCTGTCGCCAATCTGGCCGCCGGACTCGGCGTAGAAGGGGGTCTCCTCCAGCACGATGACCGCTTCGTCACCGGCAATAAGACCGCTCACCTCTTCCACACCCTTGTAGATACCGACCACGCGAGTGCGCTCGCTCAGGGTCTTGTAACCGGTGAAGGGGGTCTCGAAGTCGAGCTTGAGCATCTCGTTGTAGTTCACGCCGAAGCTGGACGCTTCCTTGGCACGAGCACGCTGCTTCTCCATCTCGGCCTTGAAGCCCTCTTCGTCGATGCCGATCTCGCGCTCGCGCACCACGTCGGCAGTCAGGTCAGCCGGGAAGCCGTAAGTATCATAGAGCTTGAACACCACTTCGCCCGGAATAACCTTGGCATCGCCCAGGTTGGCCAGAGCGTCTTCCAGCAGCAGCAGACCGCGATCCAGAGTGCGGACGAACTGCTCCTCTTCAATGCGCAGCACGCGCTCGACCAGCGGCAGCTGGGCGATCAGCTCGGCAGCGACATCCTTCATCTGCACTGCCAGCTCGGCAGCCAGTTTGTAGAAGAAGACATCGGTAGCGCCCAGCTTGCGACCGTGACGCACGGCGCGGCGGATGATGCGGCGCAGCACATAGCCACGACCTTCGTTGGACGGCATCACGCCATCTGCCACCAGGAAGGCGCAGGAGCGGATGTGGTCAGCGATGACGCGCAGGGACTGGTTGCTCAGATCGGTGGTGCCAACAATCTCGGCCGCTTTCTTGATCAGCGCCTGGAAGATGTCGATTTCGTAGTTGGAGTGGACACCCTGCATGATGGCGGAGATACGCTCCAGACCCATGCCGGTATCCACGGACGGACGCGGCAGCGGCTCCATGGTGCCGTCAGCCTGACGGTTGAACTGCATGAACACCACGTTCCAGATCTCGATGAAACGGTCGCCATCCTCTTCCGGTGAGCCGGGACGGCCACCCCAGATGTGATCGCCGTGGTCATAGAAGATCTCGGTGCAGGGACCGCACGGGCCGGTATCGCCCATGGCCCAGAAGTTGTCGGAAGCGTAAGGGGCACCCTTGTTGTCACCGATGCGGACGATGCGATCGGCCGGGACACCGACCTCTTTTTCCCAGATATCAAAAGCTTCATCGTCAGTCGCGTAGACGGTCACCAGCAGGCGATCTTTCGGCAGCTGCAGCACCTCGGTCAGGAAACCCCATGCAAACTTGATGGCATCCTGCTTGAAGTAGTCACCGAAGCTGAAGTTGCCCAGCATTTCAAAGAAGGTGTGGTGACGAGCGGTATAGCCGACGTTTTCCAGATCGTTGTGCTTACCACCGGCACGCACGCAACGCTGGGAAGTCGTCGCGCGATTGTAGGCACGCTTGTCTGCGCCAAGGAACACGTCCTTGAACTGGTTCATACCCGCGTTGGTAAACAACAGGGTCGGGTCGTTATGCGGTACCAGCGAGCTGGAGGAGACAACCTGGTGCCCCTGGGAACGGAAATACTCGAGAAACGCAGCGCGAATCTCTGACGTGGACATATACATGGAAAATCCTGCTTGATTCGAATACGGACTTTTAACCGCATTAATGTAAGTTTTCTGCGGGGTAAAGTAAAACGGACAGGGCCGCCACGGGCGAAAAAGCGCACATAAACGGGCCAGATAAGAGCGCCGCTGCCCACAGTGGCTTTTTTCACTGTCGAGAGGCAAAAAAGCAGCGCAGAAAGAGGGATGAGATAAACAAAAGGCGGCTTTTTCGGGATTGTGCGCGCAAGCTACTGAACGGGCAGGAAAAACCTGCCACAAGGAGAGGTGAAACGACGTTTGCCACGCAGTGGCGTTACTCTTCCCGCTCCTGCAGGGCCGAGATGGCGTAACGTGCCTGATCCTGGGTAAAGCCGCGCCCCAGCAGATACTTGAGCCACTTCATCCGCAGCTTGAAATCCGCCAGATCGGCCACCCGGGCGCGCCGTTCGAGCAGGGCAAACGCCAGTTCGAACCAGTCCAGCTCCGGCTGATCGAATGCGGCATCAATCTGCATATCGTCGAGCCCCTTGCGGCGCAGGTCGAAACGGATCTTGATGGGGCCATGGCCCTTGGCGGCACCGGCCCGTACAGCCATACCGCCGTAACGTTCGTCATTGACCCAGTTGTAACCGCGGCAGTAGTCGACCACCGCCTCGATCACCTCTTCATTGAAGCCCTGCTGGCGCAGCCGGTTGGCCAGCTCCGACTCGGCACTCTCGCGGCGGGCCAGACTGCGCATGGCAAAGGCGCGGGCGGCGGTAAGCTGCTCTGCAAAGGTCGGTTCGGCAGGCTCGACCGGTTCGGTAACGGATTCATCAACCATAAATAACAAGGCCGGGTATCTACCCGGCCTTCCTTTGTTCCTTACTCGAACTCTTGTTCGCTTTCGGCATCGAACTCGTCTGCCTCAACCGGAGCAGCCTTGTCATCGACTGGCACGGCACCGGAGAGCAGCAGCTCGCGCAGGCGGGCTTCCACTTCGCCAGCCATCACCTTGTTCTCGGCGAACAGCTTCATCACGTTGGCCTTACCCTGACCGATCTTCTCGCCGTTGTAGCTGTACCAGGCGCCGGCCTTGTCGATCAGCTTGTGCTTGACGCCGAGATCCACCAGCTCGCCCTCTTTGGAGATACCGGCACCGTAGAAGATCTGGAATTCAGCCTGCTTGAAGGGCGGGGCCACCTTGTTCTTGACCACTTTGACGCGGGTCTCGTTACCGACCACTTCGTCACCTTCCTTGATAGCGCCGATACGACGGATATCCAGACGCACGGAGGCGTAGAACTTGAGCGCGTTACCACCTGTGGTGGTCTCCGGGCTACCAAACATAACGCCAATCTTCATCCGGATCTGGTTGATGAAGATACACAGGCAGTTGGCGTTCTTGATGTTGGCGGTCAGTTTGCGCAGCGCCTGGGACATCAGACGAGCCTGCAGGCCAACGTGGGAGTCACCCATCTCCCCTTCGATTTCCGCTTTCGGCGTCAGGGCCGCCACGGAGTCGACGATGATGACGTCAACCGCGTTGGAGCGAACCAGCATGTCGCAGATCTCCAGCGCCTGTTCACCGGTATCCGGCTGGGAGATAAGCAGGTCGTCGACGTTGACGCCCAGCTTGGCGGCATAGATGGGATCCAGCGCGTGCTCCGCATCGACGAAGGCACAGGTCTTGCCCTTCTTCTGGGCTTCGGCGATCACCTGCAGGGTGAGGGTAGTTTTACCGGAAGATTCCGGGCCGTAGATTTCGACGATACGGCCACACGGCAGACCGCCGATCCCCAGCGCCACGTCCAGCGAGAGGGAACCGGTAGAGATGGCTTCGATATCCATGGTCTTGCTGTCGCCCAGACGCATGATGGAACCTTTGCCGAACTGCTTTTCAATCTGACCCAGCGCAGCCGCCAGTGCCTTCTGTTTGTTCTGATCCATGCCAATCTCCGCTGGAAATCGTGAGTAAGAAGTGAAGTTGGGCTAAGTATACTGTCTATTCATACAGTATCAAGCCCAATTTATCTGAGCAGGGCCAACAGACCCGACAAGGCCTGTCTCACCGCCTGCTGGCGTACCTGCCGGCGATCCCCGTCGAAGCGGGCGAGCAGGGAGTGGTGACGGCCGTTGCGGTCGGCCCAGGCGAACCAGACGGTGCCGACTGGCTTGCCCTCGGTGGCGCCGCCGGGGCCGGCGATGCCACTGATAGCAACGCTGATGGAGGCAGACGAGTGCGCCAGCGCGCCGCGGGCCATCTCCAGCACCACCGCCTCGCTCACTGCACCGTGCTGATCCAGACTCTCGCTGCTCACCCCCAACATCTGCTGCTTGGCCTCGTTGGTGTAGGTGACAAATCCGCGATCGAACCAGCCGGAGCTACCCGCGATGTCGGTGATGGCGCTGGCCACCCCGCCGCCGGTACAGGATTCGGCGGTCGCCGCCAGCCAGCCCCGCTGGCCAAGGGCCCGTCCCAGCTCGATGGCAAGGTGCTCTATCTCTGCATCCAGTTTCATCACGACTCCTTATGATCCGCTCAAGGGGCACATTATGCGATCCCGCTAGCGCCGCCCGCAACCACGGCAGACCGCCCTTGCCTGCCACAATGTGAGGTGCCGCACCTGTGCCATGCCTTCAATAGCGCAGAGCAACCGCGCCCGGAACACCCGCTCCCCCGTCGCGGCGCTTATGTGTAGAATGGCGCCATCAAGCCCAAGGCTCATCACCGCAGACACTGGCCCGCAGAGGCCCCTTCTGGAACAGAACATGACCGCACAACACCAAGCCAGCGGCGCCACAAGCTCCGCTCCCGGCGCCAATCTCAGCGCCCACACGCCCATGATGCAGCAGTACCTTGGCCTCAAGGCCGAGAACCCGGAGATCCTGCTGTTCTACCGGATGGGCGACTTCTACGAGCTGTTCTATGACGATGCCCGCAAGGCCTCCCAACTGCTCGACATCTCCCTGACCAAGCGTGGCCAGTCGGCGGGTAGCCCCATCCCGATGGCGGGTGTGCCCTATCACGCCATCGAGGGTTATCTGGCCAAGCTGGTACAGCTCGGCGAGTCGGCCGCCATCTGCGAACAGGTGGGGGATCCCGCCACCAGCAAGGGGCCGGTGGAGCGCAAGGTCATTCGCATCATCACCCCGGGTACCGTCTCCGACGAGGCGCTGCTCAGCGAGCGACAGGACAACCTGATCGCCGCCGTCTACCACGATGGCCGCCGCTTCGGCTATGGCACCATGGACATCGGCTCCGGCCGCTTCTTCATCAACCAGTTCGAGAAAGAAGAGACCTTGCTGGCAGAGCTGCAGCGCACCAATCCGGCGGAGCTGCTCTATCCCGAATCGTTCGAGTTCCTGCACCATATCGAGGGGCGCCGCGGCCTGCGTCGCCGCCCGGAGTGGGAGTTTGAACTGGGCACCGCTCGCAAGCTGCTCTGCCAGCAATTCGGCACCCAGGATCTGGTGGGCTTTGGCGTCGACAAGAGCGAGACCGCCCTGTGCGCCGCTGGCTGCCTGATGCAGTACGTCAAGGACACCCAACGTACCGCCCTGCCCCACATCCGCAACGTGCGCCTCGAGCAGCCGGATCACGCGGTCATCATGGATGCCGCCACCCGCCGCAATCTGGAGCTGACCCAGAATCTGGCCGGTGGCTATGAAAATACCCTGGCCGAGGTGCTGGATCGCACCGCCACTCCCATGGGCAGCCGGCTGCTCAAGCGCTGGATCCACCAGCCGATCCGCGATCGGGTGATCCTGAAAGGTCGCCAGAGCACCATCAAGGAGCTCATCGAGCAAAACCTCTACGACGAGTTGGGCAACCTGCTGCGTCAGGTGGGTGATGTGGAGCGGGTGCTGGCCCGTCTCGCCCTGCGCTCGGCCCGCCCGCGCGACCTCACCCGCCTGCGTCAGGCCTTCGCCCAGTTACCCGAGTTGCAGCGCCTGCTGGCGGACAACGAGCACGAAGCGGTGCAACAGCTGGCCGAGCGGGCCAGCACCTTCCCCGAGCTGCTCGACCTGCTGGAGCGCGCCGTGATGGAAGTGCCGCCGGTGCTGATCCGCGATGGTGGCGTGATCCGTGACGGCTTCAATCAGGAGCTGGACGAGCTGCGGGATCTCGCCAACGGCGCCACCGCCAGCCTCGCCCGCATCGAGGAGCGGGAAAAACTGCTGACCGGCATCAACACCCTCAAGGTGGGTTACAACAAGGTGCACGGCTTCTATATAGAGGTGAGCCGCGCCAACAGCCATCTGGTGCCGGCCCACTACATCCGCCGCCAGACCCTCAAGAACAACGAACGCTACATCATCGATGAGCTGAAGAAGTACGAGGACAAGGTACTCACCGCCCAGTCCCAGGCGCTGGCGCTGGAGAAACGGCTCTACGAAGAGCTGCTCGATGCCCTGCTGCCCCACCTCGGCGATCTGCAGGATTCCGCCGCCGCACTGGCGGAGCTGGACGTGCTGGCCAATCTGGCCGAGCGGGCCGAGACCCTCGACTACCGCTGCCCGACCCTCATCGATGAGGATCAGATCCTGATCGAAGCGGGCCGCCATCCGGTGGTGGAGCAGGTAATGACGGACCCCTTCATTGCCAACCCCATCCGGCTGGAGCGGGAGCGACGGATGCTGATCATCACGGGTCCCAACATGGGCGGTAAATCGACCTATATGCGCCAGACTGCGCTGATCGTGCTGCTGGCCCATATCGGCGCCTTCGTGCCCGCCGACAGCGCCCGCATCGGCCCCATCGACCGCATCTTTACCCGCATCGGAGCGTCAGACGATCTCGCCTCCGGCCGCTCCACCTTTATGGTGGAGATGACCGAGACCGCCAATATCCTCAACAACGCCACCGCCCGCAGTCTGGTGCTGATGGACGAGATTGGCCGCGGCACCAGCACCTACGACGGCCTCTCGCTGGCGTGGGCCTGTGCCGAACAGCTGGCGAGCAAGATTGGCGCCTACACCCTGTTCGCCACCCACTACTTCGAGCTGACCCGCCTGCCCGAGCTGATGAGCGGGCTGGCCAACGTCCACCTCGATGCGGTGGAGCACGGCGACACCATCGCCTTTATGCACGCGGTGCAGGAAGGCGCGGCCAGCCGCTCCTACGGCCTGCAAGTGGCGGCGTTGGCCGGGGTGCCGAAATCGGTGATCCAGCAGGCCCGTCACAAACTGCACGAGCTGGAGAGCGCCACTCCGGTCGCCGCTGGTGAAAGCCGCCCGACTCCGGTGACTCTCGCCCCGCAGCCTCATCCGGTAGTGGAAGAGCTGGAAGCTGTGCGCCCGGACGAATTGACCCCCCGTCAGGCCCTCGACCTGCTCTATCGCCTCAAGCAGCTGCTGTAATCAGCGACTGCCGCACAAGCATGCAAAAGGGGAACCGCGAGGTTCCCCTTTTTATATTCAGCACCCGGCAAACCAGTCAGGCCACCGCTCGCGCCTCTCCACGGGCCCGCAGCAGGCTCTGGCGCCCCTGCCAGTAACCCTGCAGATAACCGGACTCCAGCTTGACCGGGTCCTGGGTAAAACGGGAGACCATGAAATCGGACGGTGGCGCGATCACCTCGATCTCGCAATCGGCTGGGGGATTGGCGATGAAATCGAGCGCCCGGTTGTAGGCACGATCCCGCTCCAGCATGGCTTGCGCCAGCGCAGGCTGGGTTTTCAGCAAGGCTTTGACCATCCAGCAGAAACGGGCCGGCTTCTTGCGATAGCCCCAGGGTTCCGACAGCACCACTGTCATCCGCCGCGCCCCGCGCCGATAGGCCTCTATCACCGGAATGGAGTCGCTGATACCGCCATCGGCCATCGGGCGACCATCGACGCAGGGGGTATCGTGCTGCACCACTGGCAGGGCGCAGGTGGCAGTCAGCACCTCATCCATGTTGTCGGGCCGCATCGGCAGATAGATGGCCTTGCCGCTCGCCACATCGGTCGCCACCGCGTAGAAGGGAATGTCGCGGGCGCAGAAAGTGTCGAGATCGAGCGGGAAGCGATGGCGACTGGCTTGCCACAGCCAGCCGATGTCCACCAGATCGCCCCCTTTGACAAAGCGCAGGGGATCGAGAAACCGGGAGCTGCAAGCCAGCTCGGTGATGATGTGGTGGCTGCGGCGCGGCTGCTCGCTCAGATAAGAGACCAGATTGGTGGCACCGGCCGAGACGCCCATGACGAAATCGAACGGGTAGTGGTGGCTTTCCACGAAGGCATCGAGCACGCCGCTGGCAAAGATGCCGCGCATCGCCCCCCCTTCGACAATCAGGGCACAAGAGTGGGGATTAAACATAACAAGGCTCCGTCAGCTGTAATACCTGCCGGGATCGATCCCGGCCCAGTGATGGACGCCTTCATGCAGAACATCAAGACGCCGCAGCAGGACGATTCAGGCTCACTCGCGCAAGCCAGAAGCGGGCAGGAGCAAACCTGAACCGTGAAGCAACCCCCAGTATATGCAGCGCACCAACCTTCAAAAAATGAATTTAAATAATAAAAATCATGCCTTTTTGGCATGCTTAAGCGCATCGGCAGATCCGGCCCTTTATCCGGGAACAGCACCATCAGGATCAAGGCAGCCCGGGCCCGAACGTCCCGTCGACGGGGTTGTAGTGGTAGGCCCGATAATCAAAGTCCACCTTATCAAGGCGCGGATTGGCCAACTCGAACAACAGGCGTCTGGGGAGCTGCGCCTGATCGAGGGAAGGTTTGAAGTGGCGCAGCCAGAGCTGTTGCAACGAGCCATCCCGCCACGCCAGCTTGAGGCCGACCGAGAGGCGGCGGATGGCGGCCTGATTCTCCTTGTGGGTGTAGAAGAGATGGAGGAAGGGATAGTGCAGCGCCACTCGCCGATCCACGGTGAGGCCGGGCAGATCACTGTGCTGCTCCTGCTCGATGAATAGCTCGTTGGCCCCGCGGCAGAAGAGATCGATGCGACCGCGAGCCACCAGCTTGAACAGCCGCTCGTAACCGTCGATCTCCTGCACCTTGAATCCCCCATGACGCAGGATCTCCGCATCCTGCCAGCCACGCCCCTGCCCGTGCAGAAATTGCTGCAGTTCGGTCAGGGTATTGACCCTTGCCACCGCGTCGGCCTGCTGCGGACTGACAAAGCAGATGCGATAACCGAGGATGCCCAGCTCCACCGGAAAACGAACGTAATCCAGCGCTCCGCTCTCTGCGGCCGGGCGCAGACTGTCGGCCACAAACAGATTGGGGTATTGCTGAGTCTGCACAATCTGTCGCATCCGGATACGGTTCATCGGCGGCGCGGTTCGCAGCTCGTAGTCACCGAAGCTGTCGCGGGTCTTCTCCAGCGCCAGCTGCAACAGATCGCGAAAATAGAGGGTACGCAAGTCCCGATCGCTCTCGGGGCTGATATGAGTGATGACGTCGCTCGCCCGTAGGGGAGTGGCAAGGAGGGAAAGACTGCACAACAGCAAGCAGGAAGCGAGGCGATGAAAGGTCATACTGCTCATCCCGGGAATACACGCTCACTAGAGTGTAGCGCCGGGACGAGCCGCCTTCTAAAGGGAAGCCCGGCCTACCAGAACATCCGGCCCAGCAGGGGTGCCAGCAGCACGGTCACCATACCGGCGATCATCATCACCATGCTGGAGACCACACCCTCCTCATTACCCATCTGATAAGCCCTGGCGGTGCCGGCGCCGTGGGCCGAGGCACCAAACCCCGCCCCTTTGCCGAGACGGCTGCGAATGGCCAGCACGGTGAGCACGCTCTCCCCCACCGCCATACCGATGACGCCGGTGAGCACCACAAACAGCGCGGTAAGGTCGCTCTGACCGCCGATGGCGCGGGTCGCCTCCACCGCAAACGGCGTGGTGATAGAGCGCATCGCCAGACTGCGCTGCAACATGTCGGAGAGATCCAGCCAGCGAGCCAGCAGCACAGTACTACCCACCGCCATGATGACCGAGGCGACCACCCCCACCGACAGCGACAACCAGTGGCGACGAATGAGCTGGCGGTTCTCGTAGACCGGCACCGCGAAGGCGACGGTGGCGGGGCCCAGCAGCCAGAGCAGCCAGTGGGATTCCGCCATGTAATCCTGATAGGGGATGTGGAACAGCAGCACCACGGCCACCAGCAGGGTCGGCGCCAGCAGCAGCGGCATCAGCGGCAGAATGCGTTTCTTGCCATAGAGCCATTTGCTGGCGTAGTAGAAGAGCAGGGTGAGGGCGAAACAGATCAGCCCGAGCAGGGTATCAGACATGACGGCGACTCCGGCGAGCCAGTTTCAGTTCGAGGCGGTAAACCCGATCCACCACCAGCGCCGTGGTGCCGAGTACCAGGGTGGTGCTCACCAGCAGCACCACCATGATGCGCCACCCCTCCTGCAACAGCAGATCCTGATAGTTGACCACCGCCACCACGGCGGGCACGAAGAAGAGCAGCATCTCCGCCAGCAGCCAGCGAGCACCCGCGCTGAACCACTCGGCCTTAACCACCCCGAGCAGGATGCAGGCCAGCAGCAACAGCATGCCGGTGAGGTTGGCGGGCAGCGGCAGATGGAGGGTACGCACCGCGGTATCGGCCAGCAGCCAGATGGCTGCCAGCAACACAATCTGGAAGGGAGTCTGTAACCAGCGCAAACAGAGGGCTTTCATGATCATCGTCTTTCTGTGAACCGGCTCACAGTATAGAGTTGAGCAAAACCTGCCAGAAATGAATTAAAATTATCAAATTCATGCCGCATAGGCATACTTCATCCCGTACCCGCCAAAACGAGTCGAGAGAGTCCATGGATATTCGCGCCCTGCGCTATTTTGTCGAACTGGTGCGGGAAAAAAGCTTCACCCGCGCCTCTGAAAAGCTGTTCGTCACCCAGCCCACCATCAGCAAGATGATCCGCAATATCGAAGAGGAGCTGGGCCAACCCCTGCTCAACCGGGAAGGGCGCCGCTTCACCCTGACCGACAGCGGCCAGGTGCTGTTCAACCGTGCCCAGACCATCTTGGCGGAGATGCAGCAGCTGGAGGCCGAACTGGCGGATCTGCAGAGCCTGCAACATGGTCGCCTCACCCTTGGCATTCCCCCCATGGTGGGTCACGTCTATGCAGACCTGATCCGCGCCTACCGCACCCGCTATCCCAAGGTGGAGCTGACCCTGGTGGAGTACGGCGGCCGCCGCATTGAACAGGCAGTGCTGGAGGGTGAGCTGGATCTCGCCATCACCATGCTGCCGACCAAAGAGGGGGGTGCCCTCAGCGCGCTGGAGCTGGATCAATACCCGATCCGGGTAGTGCTGCCTGATCAACCCCGCTGGCATGGCGAGGCGCCGCTGCGGCTCGAGTCCCTGCAGGAGGAGCCCTTCCTGCTCTATACCCAGGCGTTTACCCTGAGCGAGCGGTTGGAGCAGGCGTGTCAGGAAGCGGGCTTTGTGCCACAGGTGGCGGCGCGCAGCAGCCAGTGGGATTTTCTCACCGCTATGGTACGCAGCGGCATGGGGGTCGCCTTCTTGCCGGAGCCGGTCTGCAACCGGCTGACTCCGGATGGTCTGGTGCTGCGGCCGCTAGAGCCCGAATTGAGCTGGCGACTCGGGGTGATCTGGCCGAGCGAGCGCTACCTGTCGCGCACCGCCGAGGCCTGGCTGGCCCTCTGCCGCCAGCGGCAGGCACCTCAGTAATCGCCGAAGCGATCGGTCTGCGGATTGTAGAAGTAGGGGCGGTAATCGAAGCTGATCCCATCGAGGAAGGGATTATCCAGTCGCAACAGTCGGCGCTGGGAGAGCTTGGCAAAGGCGATGGCCGGGCCAAAGCTCTTGCGCCACAGCGCCTGTAGCGAACCATCCTGCCACGCCAGCTGCAACCCCCGCTCGACCCGCTGCAGCGCCTCGCGATTGTTGGGATTGGTGTAGAAGACCCGGGGCAGCGGGTAGTAGATCAACAGCGCGTCATCCACCAGCAGATCCGTCATCTCCTTGTGGGTCAGC
>NZ_JBFODN010000257.1:0-19558 GCF_040908345.1 Aeromonas sp. R3-1 | reverse complement strand
AGAAGCCCCCTGGCTCCAATCTTGCCGACCATGTTTACGCAACCATACCAGAACGGTGGAGCGGCCCTGAATGCCATAACGCACCTGAGCCTGTTCATAGGTGAGCTCGCCTTTTTCAATCTGCTCGACCAGCGCCAGTTTAAAAGTCAGCGAGTAATCGCGCTGTGTCCGTTTCACACCTTGTCCCATCGGGCTCTCCATTTATTGGGGGGAAAGGTGTAAACCATATTCAGGACGGGACATGGCGATCAAAAAAGCCCGTCACCAAGGTGACGGGCTTTTACATGGCATAGTGCCAGAGCACAAGGCGATGCGATTACAGCACCTTGGCGATCGCCTCGCACAGAGGATCGATATTGGCGCGGGTAATACCGGCCACGCTGATCCGGCCTGAGCCGACGATGTAGATGGCAAATTCGCTCTTGAGGCGCTCCACCTGATCCTTGGTGAGACCGGAGAAGGAGAACATGCCGTTCTGCTCGCGGATAAAGCTGAAATCCTGGCTCACGCCGAGGGCAGCCAGCTTCTCTACCAGCAGCTCGCGCATCTCGCGAATACGCACCCGCATGGCGGCCACTTCTTCGACCCACTCGGCATAGAGAGCCGGATCGCTCACCACGGCTGTGACCACAGCGGCGCCGTGTGACGGCGGGTTGGAGTAGTTGGCACGGATCACGGTCTTGACCTGAGTGAAGGCCACATCGGCGATCTCTTTGGTTGCGCTGACCAGCGTGAAGGCACCGACCCGCTCGTTGTAGAGGCCGAAGTTCTTGGAGAAAGAGCTCGCCACCAGCAGCTCGTCATGGCATTCGGCGAAGATACGCAGGCCTTCGGCATCCTCTTCGATACCACGGGCAAAACCCTGATAGGCGAAGTCAAACAGCGGCAACCAGCCGGCGGCAGCACTTTGTTTGGCCAGCGCGCGCCACTGTTCTGCAGTGGGATCGATACCGGTCGGGTTGTGGCAGCAACCGTGCAGCAGCACCAGCTCACCCGGCTGCACTTCGGCCAGCGAAGCCTGCATGGCGGCAAAGTCGAGCCCCTTGGTGGCGGCGTCGTAGTACTTGTACCACTTGACGGTCAGGCCCGCGGCCTGGAATACGCTGACGTGGTTGGCCCAAGTGGGATCGGAGATCCAGATGGTCTTGGCCAGACCATTGCGCACCACAAATTCGGCCGCGATACGCAGGGCACCGGTACCGCCCGGCGCTTGGGCGGTCTTGGCACGACCGCTGGCAACCAGCGCAGAATGCTGCCCGAACAGCAGTTGCTGCACGATACGGCCATATTCGATATTGCCTTCAATACCGAGGTAGTTCTTGGTCTTCTCGTCGGTCAGCAGCTTCTGCTCGGCTTTCTTGACGCAGTGAAGAATGGGGGTGGCACCGGACTCGTCCTTGTAGATCCCTACGCCCAGATTGATCTTGTGGCTGCGAGAGTCAGCACGGAAGGCTTCGGTCAGGCCCAGGATCGGATCCGCTGGGGCGGCAACAACCTTTTCAAACATGGTATTCCCTGTATTCCGTTGAGTTCGTTGGGTGGCAAAGCGGCTTGATAAACAAAAGCGCTCATCTGGCGAGCGCTTCGTCAACTCTTTATATCACCGCGTTCAATGGGGGAAAACCGCTTTTTGGCTCGCTTTCGGGCCAATTTCAACCAACGGCATGCCACGCTGGTGCCAGCGCGCACACCTCGGCCGACAAGCCACCATTGGACTCAACCAAACCGCTACAAACTGCTAACAATGACTTGGGAATCCGGCTCGGCTCCCAGTGCCGAGCCTCAGTCAAAGGCTGGGCATATGCGCTGAGGATGGGGGCCAGATCACGAGGCAGCCACCAGCTGGCCGGACGACCCAAGCGCTGGGCCAGCGCCTGCAACCGATCCACCCCGGCAGGGTCGAGGGCGGTGAGATGACTCCACAGCACATTGGGGGGCAAGGCGGCCACCACCTGCTGCAAGGCAAGAGGAGCCGATGGGGGGGCCCACACCAGCAAGGTGCCGGGTTCAAGAGGCAGCTCGGCAAAGGCGCCGACGCTGTCTGTGGTGATCACCCGCTCGATACTCCCCTCCCCCCACAGGATCTTGCCAAGACCCGCCAGGGTGCGCTCGGGTAGGGCCACCTCCCCCAGCGCCTGCAACCAGGGGGATGCGTCGATCAGGGTGCCGCCGCTGAAAAAGAGGCTGAACGGCTGGGCTGCGCGCAAGCGCAACAGCTGATCGGCACAGAGCCGGATCCCCTTGTCCTCGAAATCGATCTGCTCGTTGGGGGTGAAGTTCACCTCGCTCTTGCGATAGAGCGCCGCCAGCACCCGCTCGTTGACCTGCTCCCCCAATTGCCAGCCCTGAGCATGTAACCACTCCTCGGGCTCGGGGGGGGCGGTGGCGATCTCGGCCAGCATCAGCTCGCGGGTGAGATAGCGCCGTCCGGCCGGGGTGAGCTCATAGCTGTGGCTGCCATGGGCGAGCAGCAGCTGGTTATCCTTGAGCAGGCCTACCAGTGGTTGCCACTGGCGGCCACGGATCACCACAGGTGAGTGACTCAGCAACTGCTGCGCCAGCGCCCGCCATTCGGGGTGACTAAAGTCGATCAATTACAATCCATCCCTGTCAGTGCTCAATCGGATAAACAGCCTGAAAAGGTACCGTTACAGGCCGATGACGCCAAGCCTCCCGCGCCAATTACGTGACCTCGCTCCCTGCAATTTTCCCCAAACAGAAGAGCCCACCGTGGGGTGGGCTCTTTCTTGGATAACACTCGACGGTTATTCGACGTTGAGGCGCAGTTCGGCGTCGTGCCAACCCAGTGGCAGGGTCAGAAGCTGATCGATCAGCTCCCGGCGATCGGATTTCTCCAGATAGGCGAGATAGAGCGGACGGCTCAGCGGCTGCCCCCCCTCCACCAGATGGAGCGTGCCCTTCTCGAGGAAGGGGCTGACCATCCGCCGTGGCAGGTAGGCAGCGCCACCGTTGGCCAGCACAAACTGCAACGCCATGCTGGCGGAGCTGGAGTGCAGCACCGGGGTCTTTTGCAGGCTCTGCAAGCGGCTGGGTTGCGGCTCGAAGCTGGTGCCCCAGTCGAGGTGGATGTGCGGCATCTGCATCAGGTTGTCGGCATTGGCGGCCGGATCCCGGCTCACCAGCTCGAACACCAGCTCACCGATGGGATGCAGGGCAATCTCGTCGATCTTGGTGGGCTCGGAGAGCAGGGCCAGATCGAGGGAGCGCTCCAGCAACTGGCGGCAGAGGTGCTCGCGGGAGGCTGTTTCCAGCCGCACCGCCAAACCGGGCGCCAATGCATAGATGTGATTGAGCCAGTCGTTGAAATCGAGCTCCCAGAACACCGCGGGCGCGCCGATGGCCAACTGCTGGCTGAATCCTGGCGAGAGCGCCACATCCTGCTTGGCACGACCAAGGGTGTGCAAGATGGCGTCTGCGTATGGCAGCAGACGCTCACCGGAGGCGGTCAGGCGGATATTGTTACGATGACGGGCAAACAGACTGACACCCAGTTGCTGCTCTAGCTGGCGGATCCGGAAACTCACCGCCGACTGGGTCAGGTAGAGATTTTCAGCAGCCCGGCCAAAATGCCGGGTCTTGCTCACCTCGATAAAGGTCCGAAGCAGCTCGGTATCCATTAATCGATGGACTCGTCACTGCCACCGCCGCTGCCACCACCGACATCAAAGCTGCCGCCACCGCTGCTCTCTTCGCTGGCGCCGCCAACGACAGTGCAGAGGCGATGAACGCGCTTGGGACCGATCACCTTGAGGTATTTGAACCACACCTTGGCATGGGGGTTGGCACCGGCTTCGCCGGATTTGACCTGCTCGACGAAGGCGGACTCGACATCGTCACGGGGTGCAAGGTTGCCCTGGTAGAGTGCCAGCATGGCGGTACCATACTTTTCCAGACTGTCCGCTTCGGCCACAGTGAATTCGCCACTGCGACGCAGGCCACGGGGAAAATGTTTGAAGTCGTTGAAACGCTTGTCTGATTCGAAGCTCATAGTGCTCTTTTTTCTGGTTAGTTTGACCTTTGCGGGCAAGTATCATCAGGCCATCGCCGAGTGCAAAATCAATTTTCTCACTATGTTAATAAATATCTTTTATCGAAGTCACTTTGCCCCATCGTTGACGCCGATTTTGTGGCATAACACACAAAAAACGTTGATAAATAATAAACTTATGTAAACGTGCAGCCAATTTGCACGTCACTTTTTGGACTGTGCAGGCAAAAATAAAGCGCCATACGGCGCTTTATTTATCACATCAGGTGAACCAGCTGAACCTTTGGTTCAAACATGCTTACTCAATCATGGCCGGTTGGGCCAGGTTGTCGGCACGCCACAGACGGTAGCGCACTTCATACTCCTGCGGCACGTAGATCACGAACGGCAGTTTTGAGTTGTAGTTCACGAAGAAGCCCTGACCGTAGATCTGGACGAAGGTCTCTTTCTGCTGGTTATCGGGGCACATCATCAGGGTGCTGATGGGGTCGGAAACCTTGCCCAGTTTCAGGTAGTTGTAGCCCCAGCCTTTGACGCTGTGCTGTTCCAGGTTGCCTGCAAAACGCGGTACGTTGCAATCAACCATCATCTTTTTGCCGACCTGCAGCTCGACCATCATGTCGGCTTCTTTCTCGACTTCAGGCAGGCGGATCACCACACGTTCCTGATTCACGTCAGCGGCTGGGAACATGCTGATATCAAATTTTTTCGGCTCGGCGGCGAAGGCATGGCCACCCAGCAACAAGGCGCCCAGCAGGCTAAAACGCAATACGGTTTTCATCTGTACCTCATGGGGTTGGTTCAACGCCGCTAGACTAACCGCTCTGCCGATTTCATGCCAGCGATCTGCTACGTAAAAACTGCGTAAAATGATGCAGATCCGGCACACCATGACGTGATCTGGCTATTTTCTGACAGGGCGCACACTCCCGTTACGGGAACCTGAAACAAAAAGCGAGGCCAATTGGCCTCGCTTTGCATTCAAATGGCGCCAGAGTGCTATTTGGCCGCCTCTTGATTGGCCTTGATGACGGCCACCGCCTTGTCAGGGAAGTCGCTGAACACCCCATCCACATCGGCCTGATAGAGGAAGATGTTAAGGAGATCGGTGAAGTCCTTGGCATAGGCCGGGATCTGCCCCTCATCCTGACGGAAGGTATAGGGGTGAACTTTCAGGCCCGCCGCATGGGCTTCTTTTACCATGCCGGTGAAGACCGGTTTGCCCAAAGTGCCCGGCTCGGTGACGATCATCGGTTTCCACGGGCCAATCCCTTCGGCATAGCTGGCGATGGTTTTCATCGCTCCCGGCTTGAACATCCAGTCATAGTTGTAGGGGGTCGCCTTACCCTTGGCGTCGTAGACCATGGTCTCGTTCCAGTCGGTCTCGGCCATCAGCTGCACCAGTTTCAGATCCATACCCATGGCGGGCATCAGCTCGCTGTTGATGCGCTTGAGTTCATCGGCATCGAAGCACTGCAGATAGACCTTGTCATCCTTCCCGGTGTAGCCGTACTCCTTGAGCACCTTCAGCACCGCCTTGGAGATATCCTTGCCTTCGTGACGGAACAACCAGGGCGCCTTGATCTCCGGGTAGATCCCGATGTTTTTGCCGGTGCTCTTGTTGAGCCCCTGGATCATCTCGATCTCCTCCTGGAAGGTATGGATCTTGAAGTCTGACTTCCAGAGCGGGAAACGGGCCGGATAGACCGGCACCTGCTTGCCATCCACCAGCTGGAATGGCTCGGTCATACGCAGGGAACGCACCTCATCCAGGGTGAAATCCACTACATAATAACGACCGTCCGGACGGGCACGACCAGGGAAGCGCGCTGCCACATCGGTGATACCATCGAGGAAGTGATCGTGCATCACCACCAGCTGGTCATCCTTGGTCATCACCAGATCCTGCTCCAGATAGTCGGCCCCCATGCCATAGGCCAGCGCCTTGGACTCCAGGGTATGCTCGGGCAGGTAGCCGGAAGCGCCACGGTGGGCGATCACCACCTTGCCTTCATCGGCAGCCAACACGGGTAATGAGAGGGATGCCCCAAGGCTCAAGGCGATGAGGGAAACGGCGAGTTTTTTCATATGTGATGCTCTTTATTATTGTGTGTAGGTAATTGTTCTATCAGAGGTTTGTTGCATATTTTCGGTGGAAAGCGGTGGGCAGCAGCGCACTGCCCACCGTCACACATCAGCTCGCCTTGCGCAGAGCCTGATGGTATTGGTCGAGCCAGATCTGCAGCATCTGCTGCTCTGACTCGTTCAGGCGCAGCCCCAGCTTGCTGCGGCGCCAGAGGATATCGTCCAGTGAACAGGCCCACTCCCGCTCGATGAGATAACGCACTTCCGACTCGTACAGGCCACCACCGAAGTGAATGCCACGATCCTCTTTCAGCCAGAGACGGGCATGGGCACCATAGGCCTCGGCAATACGCAGGGCGCTGCGATCATCGAGCCAGTCAAACTCCAGCGCAAAGGCGCGGGCCAGCTCGCGTACCGAGCAGTCAAACTCGCCGCCGGGCAGCCGGCTGGTCGCCGTCCAGTCATCCCCCATCTGGCTGAACCAGGGCTTGAGCTTGTTGCAGGCAGCCTGCGCCAGCTTGCGATAGGTGGTGAGCTTGCCGCCAAACACCGACAAGAGCGGCGCACCGTCAGACTCGCCAGACAGTTCGAGGGTGTAGTCGCGGGTCACCGCCTGCGGCGAGTCTGACTCGTCATCACAGAGCGGGCGCACCCCGGCGTAAGTCCAGATCACATCTTTCGGCGCAATTTGGCGAGTGAAGTGGGCGTTGACCACCTTGCACAGGTAGGTAATTTCGGCCTCGCTGATCTTCGCTTCCCGCGGGCTGCCGTGGTGCTCCACATCGGTGGTGCCGATAAGGGAGTAGTCCTGCTGATAGGGGATGACGAAGACGATGCGATTGTCTTCGTTTTGCAGGATATAAGCCTCTTCGCGCTCATGGATGCGCGGCACTATCATGTGGCTGCCTTTAATAAGGCGAATGCCGCGGGGGGATTTCTCGTGCAGGCTCTCGTCATAGAAGGCCTTGACCCAGGGGCCCGCTGCATTGACCAGACCACGGCAGGTGACGGTGAACTGCTCGCCCCCTTCCCGCTCCAAAGTGAGCGTCCAGTGTTTGGATCCGCGCACCGCCTTGATACAGCGGGTGCGGGTCTGAACGTCGGCCCCCTTGTCACGGGCCATCATGGCGTTAAGCACAACCAGCCGGGCATCGTCGACCCAGGCATCCGAGTATTCAAACCCCTTATTGATCCCTGCGGTCAAGCCATCTTGCGGCAGGAAGCGAACACCACAGCTCCCCTTGAGCTTGTCGCGCTTGGCCAGATTGTCATAGAGGAACAGACCGACGCGGATCATCCAGGCCGGACGCAGGTGTGGACGGTGCGGCAGGCGAAAACGCATGGGACGAGCGATGTGAGGCGCCATACCGAGCAGCACCTCACGCTCCGCCAACGCCTCTTTCACCAGCCGGAATTCGTAATGTTCGAGATAGCGCAAACCGCCGTGGATCAGCTTGCTGGAGTTGGACGAGGTGGCAGAGGCGAGATCTTGCGCCTCAAACAGGGCAACCTTCAGACCCCGTCCTGCCGCATCGGCTGCGATGCCGACCCCGTTGATGCCGCCACCGACGACGACCAGATCATAATGTTCGCTCATGTTCACCTACTTTCATTTTTATGATTGCTATAACAGCAATGTTTGATTTCGCTCATTTTAGAACATGAAAATACAACAAACGAACATTTTATGGCGAAAGTGTGATCGCCACAGCCCGCCAGAGGTGGCAAAGGGAACAGGTCAGCGGAGCCAATGGCGTCGGGCCAACATCGGCGGGTTAATAGCCAAAAAAACCAGATTGAATAGTGGTTTTTGCAATACCTATAAAGGGGTGAGATGAGTGCGGGACTGGGGGAGATAAAGATAAAGGAGGCCGCCCTGACGGGCGACCGGCACAGCCTTGGCGTGTTTCGCCGTCAGCAGATGTGGCAGACGATCTGGTGTTGCGCCATCAATCGCGTCAGCTTTTCCGGTGGCTCCTGATCGGTAAAGAGGGCGTGGATCTGGCTGAGATTGCCCAGATTGACCATGGCATTGCGGCCGAACTTGGTGTGGTCGGCGGCCAGGAACACCTGACGGGAGTGAGCGATGATGGCCTGGGCAATCTTCACCTCGTGATAGTCGAAATCGAGCAGGGAGCCGTCGTTGTCGATCCCCGAAATCCCGATGACACCATAGTCCATGCGAAACTGACCGATAAAGTCGCGGGTCGCCTCCCCCACGATGCCGCCATCGCGGTTGCGGATCTCGCCACCGGCAATGATGACGGTGAAGTCATCCTTGGCCGTCAAAATGCTGGCCACGTTGAGGTTGTTGGTGACGATGCGCAGCTCACGGTGATCGAGCAGGGCGCGGGCGATCGCCTCGGTGGTGGTGCCTATGTCGATAAAGAGCGATGAGCCGTCGGGAATATTGGCCGCTACCTCGCGGGCGATGCGCTCTTTCTCCTTGAGTTGCATCACTTTACGGGCGCTGTAGGCGGTATTGACGGTACTCGAATGCAGGGAGGCACCGCCGTGATGGCGCCGGATCTTGTTCTGTTCGGCGAGATCGTTCAGATCCCGGCGAATGGTCTGGGGGCTGACGTCAAAGTGAGTCACCAGATCGTCGGTCGAGACAAATCCCTGCCGCGTCAGGACGTCCAGGATCTCCAGATGTCGTTGGGTTTGCTTCACGCTTGCACTCCGATGATGAGACAAAAAAAGGCCCCGGCAGATGCGGGGCCTTTTGGCAGTTTACCTGATCCCCTTTGGGATCAATAAGCTGAGGATCACGTTTTATGCCTTATGGGCAGCCGCTTTCTTGGCCGCAACGGCAATGTTCTCATGCTTGAGGGTCATCGCCAGCAGGATGATGGAGAGCACGCAGGAGACGGTCAGCACCATGAAGCCGCCATCCCAACCGAAGTGGTCAACGGTATAACCCAGCATGGCGTTGGCTGCCACGGCGCCGCCCAGATAACCGAACAGACCGGTGAAACCTGCCGCAGTACCGGCGGCTTTCTTCGGTGCCAGCTCAAGAGCATAGAGGCCGATCAGCATGACAGGGCCGTAGATCAGGAAGCCGATAGCCACCAGTGCCATCATGTCGATGGTCGGGTTGCCGGCCGGGTTGAACCAGTAAACCAGCACAGCCAGGGTCACCAGCACCATGAACAGGATACCGGCCGGGGCACGGCGGCCCTGGAACATCTTGTCAGAGATCCAGCCACACAGCAGGGTGCCCGGAATACCGGCCCACTCGTAGAGGAAGTAAGCCCAGGAGGAGTTGTCGACGGTGAAGTGCTTGGCCTCTTTCAGGTAGGTTGGCGCCCAGTCCAGCACACCGTAACGAATGAGGTAAACGAAAGCGTTGGCGATCGCGATGTACCACAGCAGTTTGTTGTGCAACACGTACTTGACGAAGATCTCCTTGGCGGAGAACTCCTGCTCGTGGCTCTCGTTGTAATCCTTCGGATAGTCGTTCTTGTACTTCTCGATGGGAGGCAGACCGACCGATTGCGGGGTATCACGCATCACGAAGAAGGCGATCACCGCGATGGCGGCCGCCGCTGCCGCAGGCACATAGAAGGCGCTGCGCCAGTCGTTGAACCAGCCCATCCCGAGGATAAACAGCGGGCCAATCATGCCGCCACCCACGTTGTGTGCCACGTTCCAGACCGCAACCACTTCGCCGCGCTCTTTCTGTGACCACCAGTGCACCATGGTGCGACCGCAGGGCGGCCAGCCCATGCCCTGTGCCCAACCGTTCAGGAACAACAGCACAAACATGATGGCAATGCTGGAGGTGGCCCAGTGCATGGTACCCATCATGAACATGATGGCAGCCGAGAGCAGCAGACCGGCGGAGAGGAAGTAACGGGCGTTGGAACGGTCAGAGACGTTCCCCATCAGGAACTTGGACAAACCGTAAGCGATGGAGACCCCGGAGAGCGCGAAACCGAGATCACCACGGGAAAAGCCCTGCTCGATCAGATAGGGCATCGCCAGACTGAAGTTTTTCCGTACCAGATAGTAGCCGGCGTAACCGAAGAAGATCCCGAAAAACACCTGCCAACGCATGCGTTTGTAGAAGGGGTCGACCTTGTCAGCCGGGAGCCTGTCGATGTGCGCCGCAGGCCTGAAGAGACTAAGCATGTTCTGCTTCCTTATTGTTGTTATGGGCGGTTGAGGATGCCCTGACCATTCCAACGAATCATGTGAGTCCACCGATTCGCAAGCGAGCCAATTGTGCTCATATGCGCTCATTTAATCTGTGATGCATGCTCAAATATTGCAGTTTTATTACAAATAATAGCTCCAAATGAGAAATTGCTCAGCAAGCGCCAGCCCTTGTGTGGCAAGGGTTGCAAGCTACCCCCTAAGTGGTAAGCGGCTGTTATCAAGATGCTTTACGTCACATTTTCTTAGCAATGAGTGGGATCTTGTCCACATTTCCTATGGAGGGGGGATGGTGAAATTAGCGGGAAGGGTTATTTTCTGTCACGACCGATAACGAGCGCAAACGAGCATAACGTTTGCGCAAGACGCAAAAACAACAAGGAAACGTTTTCGGCAGCAACGGATAGACACAAAAAGATAGAACGGAACATCAAACCTCTACGGGTGGATATAAGGAATAAAAGTATGAGCATACAAAGACCCAATACCCTGCTTGGCGAATGCATCGCCGAGTTTATCGGAACCGGCCTGCTGATATTTTTCGGTGTCGGATGTGTGGCCGCACTGGTGCTGGCAGGCGCCAACTTCGGGCAGTGGGAAATTTCCATTACCTGGGGTCTGGGTGTGGCCATCGCCATCTATGTGACCGGCGGTATTTCAGGTGCCCACCTGAACCCGGCCGTCACCCTGGCGCTGATGACCTTCTGCGGGTTCGACAAGCGCAAGGTGGTGCCCTACATCATCGCCCAGATGGCCGGTGCCTTCTGCTTCGCGGCCCTTGTCTACTTCCTTTATGGTAACCTTTTCACCCAGTGGGAAGTGACCCATAACGTGGTGCGCGGCAGCGTCGAGAGCCTCGGCACCGCCGGGATCTTCTCCACCTACCCCAATGCCCTGCTGACCAACATGCAAGCCTTCGCCGTCGAGCTGGTGATCACTGCCGTCCTGATGCTGGGCATCATGGCGCTGGGTGACAACAACAATGGCGCCCCCAAAGGTTTCGCAGCCGCTCTGCTGATCGGTATCCTGATCGCGGTGATCGGTGCCTCCCTTGGCCCGTTAACCGGTTTTGCCATGAACCCGGCCCGTGACTTTGGTCCGAAACTGTTCGCGTTCTTTGCTGGCTGGGGTGATGTTGCCCTGACCGGTGGTCGTGACAACCCCTACTTCTGGGTTCCGATCCTTGGCCCCATCGTTGGCGCCCAGATTGGTACCGCTCTGTATGTCAAAGTGCTGGCTCCCTGCGTCCCGGGCAACCGTGTCGTCACCACCGAGCAAGCGACCCAAACCGCCAAAGAAGAGGCTGCCGCATAAGAGCGGCCCCCTCCAACGTATAAAAACGTGGAAAATAGAAACGTGGAGAACATCATGTCTGCTGAAAAGAAATATGTCGTCGCTCTGGACCAGGGAACCACCTCTTCCCGCGCCATCGTGTTTGATCAGGATGCCAACATTGTCGGTACCTCCCAGCGCGAATTCACCCAGCACTACCCGAAAGCGGGCTGGGTAGAGCACGACCCGATGGAGATCTGGGCGACCCAATCCTCTGTCTTTACCGAAGTGCTGGCCAAGACCGGCCTGCGCAGCGAAGAGATCGCCGCCATCGGTATCACCAACCAGCGTGAAACCACCGTCGTCTGGGAAAAGGCCACCGGCAAGCCCATCTACAACGCCATCGTCTGGCAGTGCCGCCGCACCGCCGCCATCTGTGAAGAGCTCAAAGCTCGCGGTCTGGAAGAGTACGTTCGCGAAAACACAGGTCTGGTGCTGGATGCCTACTTCTCCGGTACCAAGGTGAAGTGGATCCTCGATAACGTGGAAGGTGCCCGCGAGAAGGCGATGAACGGTGAGCTGCTGTTCGGCACCATCGACACCTGGCTGGTCTGGAAGATGACCAATGGCGAAGTGCACGTCACCGACCCGACCAACGCCTCCCGTACCATGCTCTACAACATCCGTGAGCTGAAGTGGGACGAGAAGATGCTGGACGAGCTGGGCATCCCCATGTCCATGCTGCCGGAAGTGAAACCCTCTTCCGAAGTGTACGGCTACACCACCCGTGGTGGCGGCTCCCGCATCCCCATCGCCGGTATTGCCGGTGACCAGCAGTCTGCCCTGTTCGGCCAGCTCTGCTTTGAAAAAGGGATGGCCAAGAACACCTACGGTACCGGCTGCTTCATGCTGATGAACACCGGCACCGAGCCGGTTCGCTCCAGCAACGGCCTGCTGACTACCGTTGCCATCGGCCCGAAAGGGGAAGTGAACTACGCGCTGGAAGGTGCGGTATTTATGGGCGGCGCCACCATCCAGTGGCTGCGTGACGAGCTGAAGATCATTCACGATGCCCGCGATACCGACTACTTCGCCTCCAAGGTGGGCGATACCAACGGCGTCTATCTGGTACCGGCCTTCGTTGGTCTGGGCGCGCCCTACTGGGATCCGTATGCTCGCGGCACCATGGTCGGCCTGACCCGTGGCGCCAACCGCAACCACATCATCCGTGCCGCGCTGGAATCCATCGCCTACCAGAGCCGCGACGTGCTGGATGCGATGCAGCAGGACTCCGGTATCAAGCTGGCAGCGCTGAAAGTAGACGGCGGCGCCGTAGCCAACGACTTCCTGATGCAGTTCCAGGCTGACATGATGCACACCCCGGTGGTACGTCCGACCCGCATCGAGACTACCGCCATGGGCGCCGCCTTCCTGGCTGGTCTGGCAGTCGGCTTCTGGAAGAGCTCGGACGAGCTGGAAGACAAGTTCAGCGTTGACCGCGAGTTCATCCCGCAGATGGACAGAGACGATCGCGCCAAACGTTACAGCGGCTGGCAAAAAGCGGTTGAGCGTTCACGCCGTTGGGCTGAAGAGGATTGATCGGGCACCCGACATTCCGTTGAGATAAACACCCAAGAGGCCGACCGCAATGTCGGCCTCTCTTTTTATGCTTTCCCTTGCCGCTTTCTGCCCCCTTCCCCGCTAACTGCTCCCTCCTGTTTTTCTGCCGCCCTCTGTTGTTACCATCCGCCACAACACAATTGAGTTCTCTATCTATAATCATCATCTGGGTCGCATATGCGACCTTATTTATGAGGAGAGCGATATGGAGAGGGCGATACACCGTTTTACACTGCAATCACTCTGGTCAGGGCTCGGGATCCGCACCCGGATCCTCGCTGGCGTGGCGATACTGATGGCCATCGCCATCAGCTGCATCACCTTGATCCTCGAGCAGATATCCCACAGTCAGGCCCAGCAGCGGGTCGAACGCTACGAGCTGCCAAGCAGCGTGGATCGCATTGCCAACCAGCTGACAGCGCAGCTTATCCAGCACCTGACCGAGGCGCAGGCGCTGGCCAGCAACCGTTTTGTCATCGACTGGCTGACCGCTGGCATGCCAGAACAAGAGTGGCCCGCCATGGAGCGCTACTTTCAGGATCTGCAACGGCGGATCGGCGGCAACGTCTTTATCGCCCCCCGCCAGAGCAACACCCTGATCAACTTCAGCGGCGGCCCCATCGCCCAGAAATCGCTGAGCGAATCAGACCCGAAAGATGGGTGGTTTTTCGGCTTTCTCAAACGCAGCAAACCCTATGAGCTGAACCTCGACATCTCGGATTTTGACAAGCGCGCCTCCCTCTATATCAACACCGCCGTCACCCACGAGGGCAAGACCCTGGCGGTGGCAGGCACCTCCATCGACATGAGCGCCCTGAGCAAACTCATCAGCGGCTACCGGATCGGCAAGAGCGGTCAGGTCTATCTGGCGGACATGGAGGGCAATATCGAGATCCACCCCGAGCAGGAGGTGGAGGGGGCCGCCCACCACCAGCAATCCTTCCTCGATACCGTCAAGCGGCTTATTCCCAATGCCCGGGAACAGGTGGCCGTAGAGGCGCTAACGCTGGAGGGGCAAACCTACCTCATCGCGGTACGTTACATCCCCACCCTTAACCGGCTGCTGATTGGCGAGATCAACAGCGCCGAGCTGGAAGAGGGCCTGCAGGAATCCCGCCAGCTCATCATCATGGTGTCGCTCGCCATCGGCGGGATCGCCATGCTGGCCTCCGCCTGGCTGGCTCACTCCATCAGTCGCCCGATTCGTCAGGCAGCCGATGGCATGCACCACATCACTGCCGATCGGGATCTGGCGACCCGCCTCGACTTCTCTGACGAGTCGGAGCTGGGGCTGATGGCCCAAAGCTTCAATCGGCTGATCCAGAGCCTGAACCAGAGCTTCTCCCGCTTCCAGCAGTCAGGCAGCGCACTCTCCGCCCAGTCGTCCCAATCCATGCAGCAGGCCCAGGCACTGGCAGGGGAAGCATGCCAGCAGGCCCAGAGCATTCAGGAGCTGACCACTGTGGTCACCACCATCGGTGACAACGCCGAGCAGATCGCCAGTCGCTCTGAAGGGGTCAACGACGTAACCCAACGCATCGCCAACCATATGCTCAGCATCGAGCAGGATGTGACCCAGAGCGCCGCGCAACTCGACACCTTGCGCAGCAGCATCGGCAGCTCCTCAGCCCTGCTCGATGAGGTGGTGAAAGACAGCAACAACATCACCCAGATCATGAACCTCATCCGCGATGTCTCGAACCAGACCAACCTGCTCGCCCTCAATGCGGCCATCGAAGCGGCCCGGGCGGGGGATATGGGGCGGGGCTTTGCGGTGGTGGCCGACGAGGTACGCCAACTGGCGGTGCGTACCCAGACTGCCACCAAGGATGTGCAGGATCTTATCTTGCGCCTGCAGGAGGGAACCCGGCAGGCCAGCAGCTCGATGGCAGACTCCCGCAACCTGAGCGAAGAGGGATACAACCGGATGAATCAGGCCAGAGAGGTGCTGGTTGATGCAACCAGCCAGATCAACCAGACCGCCCTCGAGATCAACGAGATCAGTGCGCTGGCGCAGGCGCAGAATCAACAGATGGGGCAAGCCCGAACGGCGCTGGACGAGCTGGCCATGGTGGCCGAACACCAGCGGGAACACGCGCAGGAGAGCAATGCCGCCAGCCGCGAATTGTTCGAACTGGCCAAGGCCATCGACGAGCAGATCCGCCAATACCGGATTGGCTAGGCCCGGCGCTTCCCTCTCTCCCTCTCAATAACCAAGACGCCACCACCGGGTGGCGTTTTCATTTTGCAAATCATTTTGCCTGCGCTCTCGAAACGGGAATGACGACAAAACTCGCAAGACATTGATAATTAACATGAAAAAATGTGGAATGGCCATTGCTTAGTGATATCAGACTCAACAGAGGGATATCGCCATGAAACCGACCACCACTCAAGCGCCCGTAGCTCACGTCGCCACTCAAAAAGAGACCCTGACCCCCCGCGAAGGCACCTTCCTGATGATGGTGGCCCAACTGGTGGTGCTCACCTGCATCGTACTGGCCGCCACCGTCGGCGGCCTCTCCTGGCAGTGGACCCTGCTGCTGGCCATTCCGCCGGTGATCGGCGGCGCCCTGCTCAGCCGGGTATGGGGCAAACTGCCCCGCTAACTGCGTTTCAGCCCACACACCTTCCCGAACCGGCGGCCGACCCTCAAGTCGGCCGTCTGTTTATCTGTCACCAGGCTAATGCTGATTGGCCGCAACGAAGGCGCGGCTTGTTCTTCGCCAAGCAAACCGCAGCGACGAACCGTTCAAACAAACCGTACAATCCAACCTGCACTACAGGGTATGGCTGCCAAGCTGCTCTTTGAGAAAGTCGAGCCAGACCCGCAGTCGGATATCCCGCTGGGCATCGGAGTAGAAGACTGCATTGATGGGGCGCGAGGCGCCGCTGTTACTGCGGGCCAGCACCTCCACCAGCGCGCCGCACTCCCGATCCGGCCCGGTCATAAAATCCGACAGACAGACAATTCCCTGCCCCGCCAGCGCCAGCTGACGCAAGGTTTCACCACTGCTGGCACGCAGGCTGGGGGTGATGGCAAAGCGATCCCCCTGCTCGGCACTGAGCAGCGGCCAGTGGTTGAGGTGATCGGGATGCAAAAAGCCAAGCAGCTCGTGACTGCTCAGCAGATCCGCCGGTTGGCGCGGGATGCCGCGCTCGCTCAAGTAAGCAGGAGAGGCCAGCAGCCGCAACCGCGAACGGCCAAGCGGCAACGCACGCAGGGAGGAGTCGGTCAGCTCGCCGATGCGGATGGCCATGTCCACCCGCCGCTCCATCAGATTGATAAAGCCCTCCGAGCTGTGCAGTTGCAGCTCGATGGCAGGATAGCGACGTCGAAACTCGCCGATGATCGGCACCAGCCGGTGCAGAATAAAGGGGGTAGCGGCATCGACTCTCAACACCCCTTCGGGTTGTTCCCGGCGCATCAGCAGATGCCCCTCCGCCTCGCTCATCTCGGTCAGGATCTTCACCGCCCGCTGATAGAACCAGCTCCCCTCCTCGGTCAGACTGACCCGTCGGGTGGTGCGATTGAGCAGCACGGTGGAGAGCTTCTCCTCCAGCCGCTTGATGCCACGGCTCACCACCGAGTTATCCATGCCGAGGTTCTCCGCCGCCTGGCGAAAACTGCCCGCCTCCACCACCGCCACAAACAGGGTCAGTTCATCAGAATGGGTCTTCATTGCTGTTATCCGGACAAGAGTAATGGGCCTTTATAGGCGCAGCTACTGTGGATTGGCAAGCGTACGGTGAGGCCAGTTCTTTTTTTCTACAGAGAAAGAACGTGACCGCGAGCCCACATCATACCCGCGATTTGTCAGTACAATGCAGCCAGAAAAGCACCGTATGGCACCTTTAATTTCACAAGGATCAATACCATGACATTTGAAGAGCGGCTGGCCGCCGCCCATCAGGAGCTGGCTAACAAAGGGGTATGGCAGTCCAACTACAATCCCCCCTTGTTCTGGTTGTTGCGCCAACTGGGTTGGTCTGTCAAACCGCCACATTACGAGAGCTGGCTTACCAACTTTCTGGTATTTGGCATCGGCCTTGGACTGATCTGGAGCGTGCTGTTGTGGTTTTTCAGCTGGCAACCCATGGGAATGGATCTGGTATTTGCTCTACGTCAAACCGCTTTTTTTGCGGGATTAATCGGCCTCATTATGGCCAGTGTCCTCAGATTACGGCACAAGCAACTTAAACTGACACCGTGGGAACAACTTGCTGAGCCCAGCGATGCTGATGATGAGGGAGACGAACTGAATGAAAGCCCATGAAAAACTGAACTATGTGGAGTTTGCGGCAAGGGATCTCGCCGCGACTAAGGCATTCTTTCAGGCTGTATTTGGCTGGCAGTTTGTTGATTACGGCCCCGACTACAGCGCCTTTGCCGATGAGGGGCTGGATGGCGGATTCTATCGGGCGGATCAGTGCAGCCAGACAGCTCAGGGCGGCGCCCTGCTGGTGTTCTACAGCGCCGATATTGAAGCGACTCAAGCCAAGGTGAGCCAACACGGTGGCACCATCAACCGCCCTCTTTTCGATTTCCCCGGTGGCCGCCGTTTCCACTTCGTTGAGCCCAGCGGCAATGAGTTTGCAGTCTGGGCTGAACCGGCCTGTGCGTGATGGGTTAGTGGGAGAAGCATCCACACGATGGCCCCAACAATATCCATAATCAGCCGTGATCTCATACAAATATCTAAAAATACTAATTAATAACTTGTTTTGTGATCTTGCCGATGCAATTTTTTGGAAAAAATGAAGTATCATCGGCATTCAATGCTAATGTCTGTTATTAGCATGATGCTGCTCTTGTATATATGTTTTTCATATCCATACATTGAATACCAACCATACAATATTTAAATACCGTTTTATCTGGAAGGGATTATGTCAAAAGCCATTCAAGGATTTGAATACGCAATAAAGGATGCTGAAGAGTTATTAGCCCATTTTGATAGTGTAAATGCAAACCCACCTCCATCAAACAGCGAAGTACTAAAACGAGCAGGACTTGTAATGGCACTCACTGCATGGGAAACCTATGTAGAAGATCGTGTTGTCGAAGAAATGCATAAAAAGCTTGCGATTGTTCAAGGTAGCTATCTTGGTGATTTTATATTAAAAAAACTTCATACAGATTTGAAAACATTCCACAACCCTAGCTCCGATAAAACAAAACGAATTTTTCAAGACTATTTAGGGTTTGATGTCACTGAAGGATGGCGGTGGTCAAATTACGAGCCAGATAAAGCCAGATCAACATTGAATCAATGGATTAAGAAGCGTGGGGATGCAGCCCATCGCTCAAAACCTATAAATTCAGGAATTCCATCAGCTCATTTGATTAAACGTGACGAACTTGAAAAAGTAATCAGATTTATAAAAGACTTGGTGAAGGCCACCGACAACTATGTCAATGAAAAGATAGATCAGCACCATGCTTCTGTTTTTGAGAGACAGCATCAGATATCAAGCTAAACAACTGAAAAATAGTGCTGTATCTTGGCGATTCCATACTAACTACGCAAATCTAACTATCACTTGACACCGACTTTGTCGGTGTCATTTATCGGTTCCCATTGCTGCTCTCCCCTCAATACTGTTTTGCGACCAGCGCCCTGTTTCCTGCAAGTCACGGCAGGCATACTGACCCTTCGTTTTTGCCAAGGAGGTTCAGATGTCATCACCCGTGATTGTGATTGCCCAGCTTGAAGCCAAACCCGAATTCGCCGCCCAGTTTCGCGCCGCCCTTGAGCCGCTGATTGCGGCCACCTTGCAAGAGGCGGGCTGCCAGCGCTATCAGCTGCATCAGGACTTGGACAATCCAAACAGCTGGATGCTCTACGAGGTGTGGGAGAGCGAAGCGGCCCTCACCGCCCATCAGGGCCAACCCCACTTTACCGAATTTGTCACCAAGGCCGAGCCCTGGTTTGCCAGCAGCACCATTCGCCGCTATCAGCCGCTGGGCGCCTGACTGGCCCCTGTGCCACTTTCCACTTAGCCCATCAAGGGCCAACCACCACCCCATTGAGGAACGAGATGATCAATATGCCACCCATGGGTCTGGGCACCTTCCGCCTGAAGGGCGAGCCGCTGCTTGCCACCCTGACCAACGGTCTGGAGCTGGGCTATCGCCATATCGATACCGCGCAGATCTATGACAACGAAGCCGAAGTCGGCGCCGTGCTGACCCGCAGCACTGTTGCCCGTCACGAGATCTACCTGACCACCAAGGTGTGGACCAGCGAGTTTGGCCCGGGCAAGCTGATCCCGAGCCTTGAGGTGAGCCTGGAAAAACTGGGCACCGACTATCTGGATCTGGCGCTGATCCACTGGCCCTCCCCCAAGGATGAGGTGCCGATGGCAGTCTATCTGGAGCAGCTGGCAGAGGCCAAGGCCCGGGGCCTGACC
>NZ_JBFODN010000256.1:0-15677 GCF_040908345.1 Aeromonas sp. R3-1 | reverse complement strand
GGCGACGCCGCGATAGCGCCAGTACCAGGTGCTGCCCGCCATCTGCTCATCCCCTTCCACCCAGCTGTCGCCGGGCCACTTGTTCTCGAGCTTCTGCTGCACCAGCTGGTTCTCTACCACCCAGGTGGCGAGTGTCTTCTGCTCCAGATAGTTGAGGGCCGAGAGGTGTTCGCTGGCGGTTTTCATTACCGCGAGACCCGCGATGGCAAAGACGGCCAGTGCGACCATGACTTCGAGTAGTGTCATGCCCCGGGCTTTCATTCGCTCACCTCTTCATCTTCATCGCCGGTGAGCAGGGTGAGGCGGCCGAACTCGTCCCCCTTGACGATGCGGGTGTAGCGGGCATCCTCATCCTGCTGGGTGAAGGTGAGCACGAACGGGCTCAGCTCGCCGCCTGGGAAGATGAGCAACTGCGGCGTGNGCTCCTTCTCGTCGCGCTTCTGTTCGGTTTTCTCGTCGGAGTCCGGCTGCCAGCCAAAGCCTTCCAGCTCCAGCGCCAGCGTCATGTTCTCGGCCAGTTGCACCGGCCCAAGTTGCTTGTCGCCAGTCAGGGCCAGCCACTTGCGATCCTTGGCCTGACGCTGCATAAACTGCCAGCCGTTATCCTCGATACGAATGCCCACCAGCCGACCATCCATCACCGCATACTCCTGCGCCAGCTGCAGGGTCGCCATCAGGCGGCGCGCCTGCTTGTCCAGCTCCCGATCCCCTCTGGCGCCTCCCATGCTGAGGGTGACGGCGGTAGCCACCAGCCCCATCAGCATGGCGACCAGCAACACTTCCAGCAGGGTAAAGCCGGATTGGCGACGGGCAGATGGTGCAGCCCTCATTCGGACTGCTCCAGCAACACAGAGTGCACGCGGCGGTTAATCACTTATTGGAAATCCTTCAGGTTCCAGTTGCCGATGTCGTCATCGGTACCGGCTTCGCCATCCTGACCCATGGAGAAGATGTCGATCTTGCCGTACTGGCCCGGGCTCAGCAGTTGATACGGGTTGCCCCAGGGGTCTTGCGGCAGGCGCTTGATGTAGCCGCCATCGCGGTAGCTGCGCGGCGCCGGGTCGATGGAGGGTTTGGTCACCAGTGCGTCCAGACCCTGTTCGGTGGTCGGGTAGCGGTTGTTGTCCAGCTTGTACATGTCGAGGGCATTTTCCAGCGCCACGATGTCGGAGACCGCTTTCTGCTGGTCAGCCTTTTCCTTGTTGCCCATCAGGTTGGGCACCACCAGACTGGCCAGAATGCCCAAGATCACGATGACCACCATGACTTCCAGCAGGGTAAAACCGGATTGACGACGTTTGTTCATGAGTTGCTCCGTAACGAATGAGATGGGATAGCCCATCAGAGAGTGATCACTGGGTGGGTTCGACGGGCCGCCAGCGGGGCTATCGAACGCCGGAAACTTACATATTCACCATATTGTTGAGCTCGAGGATCGGCTGCAGGATCGACATCACGATAAACAGCACCACCCCGGCCATGGAGACCACCAGCATGGGTTCGAACACCCCGAGGGCGATATTGACCTGGGATTCAAACTCCCGATCCTGGTTGTCTGCCGCCCGCTCCAGCATACTGTCGAGCTCGCCGCTCTGCTCGCCGGAGGCGATCATGTGCAGCATCATGGGCGGGAAAATCTTGGTCTCGGTCAGCGACTTGCGCAGACTGGTCCCCTCGCGCACCCGTTCGGCGGCTTCAAGAATGCGCATTCTGGCAAAGTCGTTGGAGAGCACTTCGCCGGAGATTTTCATCCCCTCCAGCAGCGGCACCGCACTGGCGTTGAGGATGCTTAAAGTGCGAGCGAAGCGGGCGGTGTTGAGACCGCGACTGACTCGGCCAATCACCGGCAGGCCGAGCAGCACCTGATGCCAGCGTCGGCGACGCTTTTCATCGGTGAGCCACCAGCGCCAGACAAAGCTGCCAAGGAAGATCAGCAGCAGGAACCAGAGGCCATAGGCCTGCATCAGTTCGCTGGTGCCGATGAGAAAACGGGTGGTGCCCGGCAACTGCTGACCCATGTGTTCAAACTGGGCCACCACCTTGGGCACCACGGCGGTAAGCAGGATCGAGATAACCCCGATGGCGACGCAGGTGAGCACGATAGGGTAGATCATCGCCTGCAGCAGCTTGGTGCGCATGTGCTGGCGCTGCTCGGTGTAGTCGGCAAGGCGGTTGAGCACCTTCTCCAGATGGCCCGATTTTTCACCGGCCGCCACCATGGAGCGAAACAGCTGGTCGAATACATGTGGAAAAGCCCCCAGCGAGTCGGCCAGCGAATAGCCTTCCACCACTTTGCTGCGCACGGTCGCCACCAGAGAGCGCAAGTGCGCCTTTTCGCACTGCTCGGCCACTGCCTTGAGTGCCTCTTCGATGGTGAGACCGGCGCCCACCAGAGTGGCCAGCTGGCGAGTGATCAGGGCCAGCTCGGCAGTGCTGGCACCACGACGAAACAGGGCGAAGCGGGTCGCTTCCCGTTTCGCCTTCTCGGTGGTCTCGTTCACCTCGAGGGGAGTGAGCCCCTGTTCGCGCAGCAGCTGGCGCACCTGACGGGCCGAGTCGCCCTCCATTACGCCGCTCTTGCTGCGTCCCTTGTTGTCGAGGGCCTTGTATTCGAATGCCGCCATCTCAATCTTCCCGGGTCACGCGCAGCACCTCTTCGAGGCTGGTTTGCCCCTTGAGGACCTTGTCGATGCCGTCACGGCGGATGCTGGGGGTGTGGCCGCGGATCAGCCGCTCGATGGCGAGCTCACCGCTGGCACTGTGAATGGCTTCACGCACCGCTTCGTCGATCACCACCAGCTCGTGGATGCCGGTCCGGCCACGGTAGCCGGTGTGGTTGCACAGCTCGCACCCGACCGGACGCCACACCTGCTGGTCGGGGGCCAGCTCGATGCCCATGGCGAGGCGCTCCTGCTCGGTGATGGGACGCGGGGCGCGGCAATCGGGGCAGAGGGTGCGCACCAGCCGCTGGGCCAGTACCGCCAAGAGCGACGAGGAGAGCAGGAAGGGCTCGATCCCCATGTCCCGCATGCGGGTGATGGCGCCGATGGCGGTGTTGGTGTGCAGGGTCGACATCACCAGGTGACCGGTCAGCGACGCCTGCACCGCAATCTGGGCGGTTTCCAGATCTCGAATTTCCCCCACCATCACCACATCCGGATCCTGACGCAAGATGGCGCGCAGGCCGCGGGCGAAGGTCATGTCCACCTTGGTGTTGACCTGGGTCTGGCCCACCCCTTCGAGGTCATATTCGATAGGGTCCTCCACCGTCAGGATGTTGCGATCCCGCGAGTTGATTTCAGACAGCGCCGCATAGAGGGTGGTGGATTTACCGGAACCGGTCGGGCCGGTGACCAGAATAATGCCGTGGGGCTTGCGAATAAGCTCGCTGATGATGGTGCGGTTGGCCGCGGTCATCCCCAGCTGCTTGAGCTCGAGGCGCACGTTGTTCTTGTCCAAGAGACGCAATACCACCCGCTCGCCGTAGCTGGACGGCATGGTGGAGACCCGCACGTCGACGGCGCGACCGCCGATACGCAACGAGATACGGCCATCCTGCGGTACCCGCTTCTCGGCGATATCCATCCGCGACATCACCTTGATCCGCGAGACCAGCAGTGAGGCCAGCTTGCGATGGGGGCGCAGGATCTCCCGCAGTACCCCATCGATACGAAAACGGATCACCAGTGCCCGCTCGAAGGTCTCGATATGGATATCGGAAGCCTCCTCCTTGATCGCCTCGCTCAACATGGCGTTGATGAGGCGAATGATGGGGGCGTCATCATCGGCATCCAGCAGATCTTCGCTTTGCGGCAGCTCTTCGGCCAGCGCGAAGAAGTCCATCTCGTTGCCGAGATCTTCCATCAGCTGGCGCGCCTCGGAGGAGTCGCGCTGATAGTGGGCCATCAGCAGCTCTTCGAAGGCCTCGTTGTCGAGCTGCTCAACCGCGAAGCTGCAACCCGCGACCCGCCGCACTTCCAGCAGGGCCTGCGGGGTGACGCCAGGGCGGCACTGCAGCACGGGGGCGCCGTCCCGCTCAATCAGGATCACCCCGAAATTGCGGGCAAAGACAAAGGGGAGCTCGGGCAGTGGCGCAGGCCCGACGCTTCCATCCAGATGGTAGGCACTCATCAGGGCTTACTCTGCACAAACGGGGTGGTGGTCTCGACAGTGTTCTGCTGTCTGCTCCGCATCTCGTTGATCTGCTTCTGGATCTCTTTTTGCAGCTCGGGCGACACCATCACATCCTGGCCGTAGACCGGTAATACCTGGCGCTTGGGCGAGGTGAGGTACCCTTCTTGAGCTGCCGCTTCCAGTTGTTCAGCACGGAACAGGGAATATTTGTTATTGGATAGGCCGGAGTACACATCGGCATCACGCAAAATTGTCGGGCGGATAAAGACCATCAGATTGCGCTTGGAGGTTGAGTTGGAGGTGGAGCGAAACAGATAGCCCAGCACAGGAATATCACCGAGCAGCGGTACCTTGGAGATTTCTTCTTTGGTCTGTTCATCCATCAAACCGCCAAGCACGACTGTTTCACCGCTCTTCACCAATACCGAGTTTTTCACTGTACGGGTATCAAATGTTGGACCCAGGCCTGAGGTACCTTCAGCCTGTTTGCCAACACTGGAGACCTCCTGCTCGATATTCAGCAGCACCGAATCCCCTTCGTTGATCTGAGGGGTGACGGTTAACTTGGTTCCGACCGTTTTGCGCTCAATGGTATTGAAGACGCTGTCACTACTGGTCGAACTTTGAGTGCCTGTCTGGACAGGTACTTCCTTGCCTGCATTGAAAGAGGCTTCCTTGTTGTCCATGGTGACGATACTCGGGGTCGAGAGAATATCGTTCTTGGTATTGGAAGCCAGCGCTGTCGTCAGCATGGCCCAGTCGCCGTGATAGAAACCGGCGGCCATGCCATTTACGGTCGACATGAGTTTGGTAATGGGTTCCGGATTCCCGTTATCTTTGAGCTTGTCTGCTGTGACTTTCGAGGTAATGGGAACTCCGGTATCGGGATATTGAATCGAACCATAGTCGGCATGATTCCACTGTACCCCGAGGTTCAGACCATCGCTGTCAGCTATTTCGACGATGATCGCCTCCACCAGCACTTGGGCGCGGCGGATATCGAGCTTGGCCACCACCTGCTCCAGTTCGGACATCACGTCCGGCTGGGCGGTGATGACCAGCGCATTGGTGGTCTCGTCAGCGGAGATGGCCAGCTTGCCACCGCCGATGCTGGCGCCACCTGTGGTTGCGCCGCCGCCCTTCTTGTCGGCCTCAATGCTGGAGCTGACCCCCTTGAGCACCTCGACCATATCTTTGGCCTTGCCATATTTGAGGTAGAAGACCCGGGTGTTGCCCTGGCTTTGCAGGTCGCGGTCGAGCTGGCGCACCATCTGGATGATGCGGGCGCGCGCTTTCGGCTCACCACTCACCACCACAGAGTTGGTGCGCTCGTCGGCCACCACCTTGGGGGAGAGCAGCAGGGAAGCGGTGCCCCCCTGGGGGTTGCCATCCTTGTTGAGGTTGGTCACCAGCCGCACCATTTCCCCCGCCGAGGCGAATTTGAGCTTGATGATGTCCACATCCTGATCGCCTGCGCGGTCGACCCGGTTCACCACCTCCACCAAGCGGTTGACCACGGCGGCGCGGCCGGTGATGAGCAGCACATTGGAGGGCTCGTAGTGCACCACGTTGCCACCACCGGCGTTGTCGTTGAGCTGGCGCAGCAGTGGCGCCAGTTCACGGACCGAGACGTTGCGCACCGGAACGACCCGGGTCACCATCTCGTCGCCGGAGCCCGGGTTGCTGCCATCCACCACCGGAATGGCGGAGGTCTTGGCATCCCGCGAGCGCAGCACCTTGAGCACACCGTTGTCCATCGGCACCACGGCAAAGCCGTAGACGTCGAGCACGCTCAGGAAGAACTGGTAGTACTGCTCCTCATTGAGCAGGTCGTAGCTGCGCACGTTGATCTTGCCGCGCACCGAGGGCTCTATGATGATGGTTTTATTGAGGTTCTTGCCCACCGTATTGATGAACTCTTCAATGTCGGCGTTCTTGAAACTGGCAGAGTATTCGGTGGCCCAGGCTGAGCCCGCCATCATCAGTGCCGCTGCGATAGTGGCCAGACGCCAGCTTTTCCCTTTAGTGGTCATTATTGGTACGACTCCAAATCATTATTCTGACAAGCGCACATAGATGTCGAACTGTTCGCCCTGTCGCTCGACGGTCACTGTCATTTCCGTTGCGCCAGCCATCTGCTGCATCGCCTGCATGGCTTGCATGTTGTCCCGTAAATCCAGCCCGTTGATGCTGATGGCCAGGTCATTGGCCTGCAGCCCGCTCTGGTTGAAAAACTCAGGATTGCTGCCCGGATTGAGGCGATAGCCGGTCATGCGGCCATCCACCTGAACCGGTGAAATATTGAGGTAATCGGTGATCTTGCCCGGATCGGCCATCAGCTCGCTGCGCAGGGATCCAAGGGGGGCGGCGTTGGTCTGCGGCAGCGGCTTGCCATACTCCTCGCCATCCAGCATCAGGGTCTCGTCGCGGCCATCCCGCTCGATGATCACCCGATCCGGATAGACCTGCCGGATCCGCGCCTGGGTGCCGTCAATCATGTCACCGACCCCGTAGGAGTTCTGGATGCCGGACATGGCGATGATGGCGATGGATTTGGCGGGATCCGAGCTCGCCAACACCCCGTTGAGCTGGGCATTGAGTTGGGTACGCGGCGCATTGGCGGCCACGGCGGCTTTGGCCTGCGCCTTGGGGATCGCTTTGCCAAACAGCGCCAGTCGGCTTACCTCGCCCAGTTCAAGGCGCGGGGTGCGCTGGCCGCTGACCGCCACGGCGGAGGGTTGCCACGGTTGGCTGGTTTGCGGACTTGCCAGGGTGAGCAGACGCCAGGTGAGGGCGGCGCTCTGCTGGGCCAGCATGATCAGCAGCGCCAGAAAGGCCACCTGGGTGACTCTGGTCATGGGAAGCCGCCGGCACTGGGCCAGCAGCATGGTCAAAATGTCATCCCTGAATCGTAGCGTCATATTAATCAACAAATTCCAGGCTCTGGGGCGGCTGCGTATTGTGTACGGCCGGTGGCTGTGACACAACGGGTCGGGGCGCGCCAAACCGTAAAAATGGATATTTCATCACACCGTAAACCTTTGAATGCTAACAAAAGTGGCGCTCAGGTGAGGTGCATCCTGCTTGCCAGTGAACATCAGGGTACGGTGCGTACTCACCCTCGCCAATCCTGCAGCGCCTTGAGGGTCACGCTCTGTCCGGCGACCTGCAGCACTATGTATTGCTGGTCGATGGTGGCGAGCATGACTCCCGGGGCGATTTCGCTCCCTTCCCGGTATTCCCGGCCATTGAGCACTACGGCCCGCTTGGCGGGGTTGGAGGAGAACACATGAGAGCCGTAGCTCAATTGCGGCACCTGCTGGCGCACCGACTGGGGTGCCGAGCCCAGCGCCATCAACTGGGCTGGTTGCACGTTCTGGCTGGCGGCGTGTGGCGTCTCCTGCAATGGGGTTTCATTGAGGGCTTTCATCAGCTGCTCGGCCAGACTCAGCGCGGGGGCATTCTCCTGACTGGTCCCTTCGTTTTTGGCCACTGCTCTGGGTTGGGCCACCGGCTTCGGCAGGGGCGGGGGGAGCGGACGGGTAGCCATTGCCTTGGGTTCGACCCGCACGAAGGGCGGGGTGATCACCTCTTTCACCTCCACCTTCTCCTCGATGGGGCGCAGGTGGATCAGATGCCAGCCATAGTTGGCGCCCACCCCCAGCAGCAAGGCCAGGGGAGCCAGCAGCCAGCCGATGCGGCGTGGGCTGCGCTCCTCTTCCCGGGGCATGGGCAAGCCCATAGCCGGAATATGGGCGGAGAGTTGCGGTTGCTGCGCACGGCGCAGCGCCTTGAGCAGGGTAGACATCAGGAGGCCTCCTCCAGTCTGGGCATGGGTTCACCGGAGAGGGCGTTGAGACGCAGCAGGGTGTTGCTGCCCGCGATGCCATCAGGGGTGAGCCCCTGATCTCGCTGGAACTGCTGTAGCTTGTTCTTGAGCTCGCCATCGAAACGGCGCACCTTGCGCTCGGGTTGCTGCAGCGCACGGCTCAGGGCATTGTCGAGCCACTGGATCTGGGTCTGACCGGCATTGCTGGCGATCAGGCTGACGCCCCCTTTCGGCATGCGCCAGAGCAGGGTGTAGCTGCCGCCCCAGTTGTCGCTGAGCCACTGGCGATCCACCTGCCAGCTCTGGTCACCTATCATCAGGCTGGCCTTGTTCGGCCCCAGATTGACCAGGGTCGCATAGTAGAGGCCGCCAGTCTGGTCAGTGAGCGTGATCATGGCGGGATACTGCAGGGCGCGCAGCTCGTCGAGGCTTGCCTCTCCCTCCTGACAGCGCAGACCGGCACGGGGCGCATTGTCACAGGTTGCCTCGAACGGTTCCGGTTCATAACCCCAGACCCGATAGAGATTCTGCATGGCGCTGTCGGGGTCGATGGCCTGATTGATTGCCTCGGTCAGCTGCTCCTGCTGCTCGGCGGTTTCGTCGATGGTGACCGGCACCTCGACCTTGACTACCGGACGGGTGGGGAACACGCCGAAAAATTGCCAGCCCCACCAGCCTGCGGCCACCAGCAGGGCGCCCGCCAGCGTCACCATCAGACCGGAGGCCCAGCTTCCTTCGTCCCGCACGCCATTGACCTCGAAGGCTGCCTGGCTGATATCGCTGTGGACAATCTTGTAGCTGCCACGGGCGAAAGCGGCGATCAGAGCGCGGTCGCAGATGAGGTTGATGAAACGGGGGATGCCGCCACTCAGGCGATGAAGCGTCTTGATGGCGCGCGGGGTGAAGATGGGTTGTACGCAGCCTGCGACTTGCAGCCGGAAGCGGACGTAGGCATCCACATCGCTATGAGAGAGCGGCAGCAGGTGATAGCGGGCTGTAATGCGCTGGGCCAGCTGACGCAGCAGGGGTTGGCGCAGCATCTGTTGCAGCTCGGGCTGACCGATCAGCACCACTTGCAGCAGTTTTCGTTCGTCGGTTTCGAGGTTGGTGAGCAGACGCAGCTGCTCCAGTACGCCGGGCAGCAGGTGCTGCGCCTCATCCACCAGTACCACGCTGCGCTTGCCTGCCGCCAGGTTGGCCAGCAGGTGATCGCGAATAAGGTCGAACAGCCGCTTGATCCCGGCATCTTCGGGATAGGGGAGTTGAAACTCGTCGCAGATGGCAGCCAGCAGATCCCGTTCGGTCAGGGAGGGGTTGAGGATATAGGCGATCTCGGTCTCGGCGGGGAGCTGTTGCAGCAGGCAGCGGGAGACGGTGGTCTTGCCGGTGCCCACTTCGCCGGTCAGCAGCACAAAGCCGCCGCCATCCTGCAATCCATAGTTGAGATGAGCAAGGGCTTCGCCGTGGCGCTCGCTCATATAGAGGTACTTGGGATTGGGCGAGATGGAAAACGGGTGTTCCGAGAGGCCGAAGAACTGTGTGTACATGAGGGTATTCTTTTGTAGCCGGCGACAGATGAAAAATGTCTCCGGATGATAGCAAACCTCGCTTTCATTGAAAGCCATCATTGGCGCCGGAGGGCAAATTGCGGCCTTTTCCTGCCATCTTGTGATCCCGGTTGCGTCATTGGCACGAACCCGGATCACAAAATGACAAAAAATAGCTGTAAATAAAGGGAAATATCAATATGGGCACGGCGTGGCAAAGGCTGTCAGCATGGCGCTGAACCGGCAATGGTCAGACCTGTTTGTGTACAATTTATGACACCGGTTGCCCTGTCAGCCATCAGGGCAAGCTGGTCGGCATGTACTTGCTCAGTGGTGATCCTGAAACTGCGCGGCAATCTCTCTGAACTGCGTTTCACAGGCGAGAAACGCCGCGACAATGCCGGGATCAAAATGGCTGCCGCTCCCCTTCACGATGATTTCCTTCGCTTCCTCATGGCTGAAAGCAGGTTTGTAGACCCGTTTCGAGATGAGGGCATCGTAGACATCCGCTACCGCCATCAAACGCCCGGAGAGGGGAATGTCCTCACCCGCCAGCCCAGCCGGATAGCCGCTGCCATCCCACTTTTCGTGGTGGGTGAGGGAGATCTCCCGGGCCAGCCGCAAGAAGGAGTTGGAGCCCAGCTGCGCCTCGGCGCTCGCCAGCGCATCGGCGCCGATCTGCGGGTGGCGCTTCATGATGGCGAACTCCTCGTCGGTCAGCTTGCCCGGTTTGAGCAGGATGGCATCGGGAATGCCCACCTTGCCCACATCGTGCAGGGGAGCCGACTTGAACAGCAGGTCGATGGTGGCGTCATCGAGCGGATAGCGATCCCAATCGCTGCGACTGAGGTATTGCGCCAGCGCCTTGACGTAGTGCTGGGTGCGAATGATATGGGCGCCGGTTTCGTTGTCCCGGGTCTCCGCCAGCGAGGCGAGGCCAAGGATAGCCACGTCGCGGGTCAGGTTGAGCTCGTCGCTGCGGGATTTCAGCTCACCGATCATCTGATTGGTGCTGGCGGCGATAAGGCCGAACTCGTCATCCCGGGTGACCGGCACCCGGGCGTCGAAGTCACCACACTGCACTCTGGCCATGGTGCGGGTCTGCTGGCGCAGGGAGAGGCCGAGATTACGACCATAACCGTGAATAATGAGAGCGAGATAGCAGAAGGTCACCGTCATCACGAAGGCGATCTCCCACAGGATGTAGTGCTGGGCCTCGACCCTCGGCAGGCTGCGCTCCACCGTCACCAGCCACTCCAGATCTTTGTTGAACAGCAAGAAGAATACGCACCCCAATAAGGTGAGGGTTGCCAGGGTAAAGAGGGTGAACTTGCGTGGCAGCGGCATGGCCAGCGGATGGCTCAGTGCCAGGCTCTGCTCGGCTTGCCGTGCTCTGGCCCGATGCCAATCTCGCTCCAGAGTCAGGTCGGCCGCCACCAGAAAGCCGAGGGTGGTCATCCCCAGCAATACCTTGAGGTGACTCTCCAGCGGAAAGTCGTGGGCCAGGGCGTTGTAGCCCGAGAGCAGCAGTGCTCCCAGCAGGTAGAAACCGACCTCCAGTCCAAACCCATCCAGCCCGTTACGCGGCAGGGGCCGCCTTGAGAGCAGGCGGTTGCGCACGGCGAACATGATGGCGAACGTCACCAGCGTCGGCCCCAGCAGCTGGGGCAGAGTGAGGCTCTCAAGAAACGGGCAAACCTGCCAGCCATAGAGACAAAAGAGTGACAGGGTTACCCCGTAGTGCAGGGCGCAGCGCCCCGAGATTCTCATCATGATTTCACCTGAACAGCGTTTTTGTTGTTATGGCCGCCGCGACAGGCACGCCATCCTCAGCACCGTTGCAGCAGCAGGCTACCGATGGAGTAGCCGGCGCCAAACGAGCAGAGGACGCCGCGCGCCCCGACAGGGAGGTCGCGATTGTACAGATGAAACGCGATGATGGAACCCGCCGAGCTGGTATTGCCATAGCTGTCGAGAATGACCGGCGCCTCCTGCTGGCTGGCATCGTGGCCCAGCAGCTTGCGGCCGATGAACTGGTTCATGGTGAGGTTGGCCTGATGGAGCCAGAGCCGGCTCAGGGAGTCTGCTGCCCAACCTTGTTCATCGAGCTGGCAGGCAATCTGGTCGCACACCAGTGGCAACACCTCCTTGAACACCTTGCGACCCTGCTGGCGAAACAGCTTGTCGTCGCCGTAGCGGGTACGCGGGCTCAGCCGGTTCAAAAAGCCGAAGTTGTTGCGGATGTTGTTGGAGTACTGGGTCACCAGCTTGCTTGCTACCAGTTGCCACGGATTGGCCACCTTGCAATCGGCCTCCCGCTCCAGCAGTACCGCGGTACAGGCATCGCCGAAGATAAAGTGGCTATCCCGATCGCGAAAATTAAGGTGCCCCGAGCAGATCTCCGGATTGACCACCAGCGCCAGTTTGGCGCTGCCTGCCGCCAGCATGTCGGCTGCTGTTTTGATACCGAAGGTGGCAGACGAGCAGGCCACGTTCATGTCAAAGGCCATGCCGCTCGCTCCCAGATAGTGCTGCAGCTCGATGGCCAGCGCCGGATAGGGGCGTGGCATGTTGGATGCCGCCACTATCACCAAATCGATCTCTCCCGGCTCGCGGCCGGCGGCGATCAGCGCCTGTTCGGCGGCGGCCACCGCCATCTCCACCATGATGGAGGGCATCTCATCGGGCCGCTCTGCCAGCAGCGGCTGCATGATGTCGGGGTTGAGCACTCCCTCGCGGCTCAACAGATAACGGCTCTTGATGCCGGAGGCCTTCTCGATGAACTCGCAGCTGGAGTGCTGCTTGGCGGGGAGCTGGCCGGCGTCGATGGCGGAGGCGTTCTCCTCGTTGTAGAGATCCACATACTGGTTGAAGGCGGCCACCAGCTCTTCATTGCTGACGGCAAAGGGTGGGGTATAGAGGCCTGAGCCACTGATCACGATAGAGGTCATCTTTGCTCCTCGCCGGGTGCGTTCCCGGCTTGTCGGTTTATAGGGGTGAGAGGGTTACAGCTGATCGATCGCCGCAGCAAGACCCGCCAGGGTCAGCGGATGCATCCGCCCGCCAACCACGTCATTCATTAGCTTGATGGAGGGGTGCCAGAGCCACTCCCGCCGCGGGGTGGGGTTGATCCACACCAGTTTGGGAAAGTGTTGCTGCAATCGGGTGAGCCACACCTGACCCGACTCCTCGTTCCACTGCTCGACACTGCCGCCGGGCCAGGTGATCTCGTAGGGGCCCATGGTGGCATCACCTACCAGGATCACCCGGTAGTCGCTGCCGTAGGTGCGCAGCAGCCGCAGGGTATCGAACCGCTCCTCAAAGCGGCGGGCGTTATCCTTCCAGACGAAGTCGTAGAGGCAGTTGTGAAAATAGAAGTACTCCAGATGCTTGAACTCGTGGCGCAGGGCGGAGAAGAGTCGCTGTACCTCGGCCACGTGGGCATCCATGGAGCCTCCCACATCGAAGAAAACCAACAGCTTCACCCCGTTGTGGCGCTCGGGCCGCAGCTTCACATCGAGCCAGCCCTGGCGGGCCGAACTTTTTATGGTGTCGTCGAGATCCAGCTCGTCGGGGTTGCCTTTGCGCACCCAGCGCCTGAGTTTGCGCAGCGCCAGCTGGATGGCGCGCTGGCCGAGCGGCGAGTCGTCGCTGAAGTTGCGATAAAGTCTGGCCTCCCACACCTTGGCCGCTTTGCCGTGCTGCCCCTCTCCCCCCATGCGGACGCCCTCGGGGTGAAAACCGCCGTGGCCAAACGGGCTGCTGCCACCGGTTCCCACCCACTTGTTGCCACCGGCGTGGCGCTCTTTCTGTTCGCTTAACCGCTGGTTGAGGGTCTCCAGCAGCTTGTCGAGTCCGCCGAGGGATTTGAGCAACGCCTTCTCCTCTGGGCTCAACAGCCGTTCGACCTCCTTGCGCAGCCACTCCTCGGGCAGGCTCTCCGGCAGCAGGGGAATGGCTTCCAGCCCCTCATAGTATTCGGCGAAGGCGCGATCGAAGCGATCGTAGTGAGCCTCGTCTTTTACCAGCAGGCAGCGGGAGAGTTGGTAGAACTCGCCCATATCGATGGTGACCAGCCGGGCGGCCAGCGCGGCGTGCAAGTCCAGCAGCTCACGCAGGCTGCAGGGGAGCTTGTGGCGGCGCAGATGGGTAAAAAAGTCGATCAGCATGAGTCAGCTGCCGCGTCGGGCCAAAAAGGCGAGCTTCTCGAAGAGATGCAAATCCTGCTCGGTCTTGAGCAGAGCGCCATATAGTGCGGGTACCAGCTTGCCGGGTTCGCGGGCGCGCATCGCCTCGGGGGCGATATCGTCGGCCAGCAGCAGGCGGATCCAGTCCAGCAGCTCCGAGGTGGAGGGCTTCTTGCGCAGCCCCTCTACCTCGCGCAGCTCGAAGAAGAGATCCATCGCTTCGCCAAGCAGGCTCTCCTTGAGGTCGGGGTAGTGGAGTTTGACGATGGCCTGCATCTCGGCCTTGTCGGGGAAGCGGATGTAGTGGAAGAAACAGCGGCGCAGGAAGGCATCCGGCAGCTCTTTTTCGTTGTTGGAGGTGATGATGACCACCGGACGCTGGCGTGCCCTGACTCGCTCGCCGGTCTCGTAGACGTCGAACTCCATCCGATCCAGCTCCAGCAGCAGATCATTGGGGAATTCGATGTCGGCCTTGTCGATCTCGTCGATCAGCAGCACAGGTCGCTGCTCGGCGCTAAAAGCCTGCCACAGTTTGCCCTGGCGAATGTAGTGGCTGATATCGGCTACTCTGGGGTCGCCGAGCTGGGAATCGCGCAGCCGGGCCACCGCATCATATTCGTAGAGTCCCTGCTGGGCCTTGGTGGTGGACTTGATATGCCAGGCAATGAGATCGGTGCCAAGATGATCGGCGACCGCTTCTGCCAGCACCGTCTTGCCGGTGCCCGGCTCCCCTTTGATCAGCAGCGGTTTTTCGAGGGTGATGGCGGCATTGACCGCCATCTTCAATGCATCGGAGGCGAGATACTGGCTGCTTCCTGAAAATCCCATAACGTCGGTTCCTTTGACGATTGGCTCCCGGAGTCAGGGGCCAGAGAGAATAAGCTCTATATGTTGTAATACCATATGGTTATAACGAATAGTCACTTCTCATTCAGAAACCACAGGGTAATCTTGTTTCATCGTCGTAACAAACACAGGGATAGCGCCATGAGCAAAATTTTTGAGGACAACAGCCAGACTATCGGTCACACCCCGCTGGTTCGTCTCAACCGTGTTACCAAAGGCCGCGTGCTGGCCAAGATCGAGAGCCGCAACCCCAGCTTCAGCGTAAAGTGCCGTATCGGTGCCAACCTGATCTGGGATGCCGAGAAGCGCGGTATCCTGACCAAGGGTAAGGAGATTATCGAGCCCACCAGCGGCAACACGGGTATTGCTCTGGCCTTTGTCGCGGCAGCTCGCGGCTATCCCATCACCCTGACCATGCCGGCCACTATGAGCCTGGAGCGCCGCAAACTGCTCAAGGCGCTCGGTGCCAATCTGGTGCTGACCGAAGGGCCGCTCGGCATGAAGGGGGCCATTGCCAAGGCCAACGAGATCCTCGAGTCCGAGCCGGGCAAGTATGTGTTGCTGCAACAGTTTGAAAACCCGGCCAACCCGGAGATCCACGAAAAGACCACCGGCCCCGAGATCTGGGATGCCACTGACGGCGAAGTGGATGTGTTCGTAGCCGGGGTCGGTACCGGCGGCACCATTACCGGTGTCTCCCGCTACCTGAAGAAGACCCAGGGCAAGGCGGTGGTCTCTGTCGCGGTCGAACCGGCCGAGTCGCCGGTCATCAGCCAGAAGCTGGCCGGGGAAGAGATCAAACCGGGCCCCCACAAGATCCAGGGGATCGGCGCCGGCTTTATCCCGAGCAACCTGGACCTCTCCCTCATCGATCGGGTGGAGAAGGTGACCAGCGATGAAGCCATCGAGATGGCCCGTCGCCTGATGGAGGAGGAGGGGATCCTGGCCGGTATCAGCTCCGGTGCTGCGGTGGTGGCTGCCAGCCGTCTTGCCGAACTGCCGGAATTTGCGGGCAAAACCATAGTGGTCATCCTGCCGAGTGCGGCGGAGCGTTACCTCTCCAGCGCCCTGTTTGCCGGGGTGTTCAGCGAGCAGGAGCTGCAGCAGTAACTGATCGGAATCTTTCAAAACAGC
>NZ_JBFODN010000255.1:0-6863 GCF_040908345.1 Aeromonas sp. R3-1 | reverse complement strand
CTGCAACACCCCGAGCACCCCTTCATGCTCGCCAACCTCGATCGGGAGGTAGTCGGCCATCCCGATGGGCCGGGCATTCTGGAGATCAAGACCGCCAGCTATCACAGCGCCCCCCAGTGGGAGGAAGGGGTGCCGGTGGCTTACCAGTGTCAGGTACTGCATCAACTGGCCGTCACCGGCCATGCCTGGGCCGAAGTGGCAGTGCTGATCGGCGGCCAGGATTTTCGGATTTATCGCATCGAGCGCGATGAGGAGAAGATCCAGGATCTCACCGAGCGGGAAGCGCAGTTCTGGCAGATGGTGCAACAAGAGCAGCAACCTGAACCTGACGGCTCCAGCGATGCCGCCAATGCCCTGAGTTGGCTCTTTCCCCGCGATGATGGTCAGACGCTGGATCTCTCGGATTCTCCCGAGTTCAACCAGCTGTTTGGGGAGCTACTGCGCTTACGTCAGCAAAAGGAAGCTGTCGAACAACAAGAGTCACAACTCAAACAGCGGCTGCAAGCCACCTTGGGTGAAGCGACAGCCGGGTTGTTTGCCGATGGCAAGATCACCTGGAAGCGCAGTAAAGACCGGCTAGCACCGGATCTGGATAAGCTCGGTCAGGATCATCCCGACCTGCTCACCCGTTACGTCAAACCGGTACCCGGCGTGCGCCGTTTCACCATTCAACCCTTGAGGCAAACACCATGATCAAAGGACTGGCGATAACCCCGCCCGTGATCGGGCGGATCTGCATCGGCAAGCTGGTGCAAAAACAGGATAAGTGGGTACCGGAGAAGGACGACAGTTTCACCCTCACCACCCAGATACAACAAAAAGGGGGATGGTTGCTCCATCCCCTGCACCAACACTACTCATCGCAAAAGAGTGGCCAAGGACAGGAGCAGACCAAGATCCGCGCCATTCCGGTGCGAGTGCTGTTCAACGACAGCGACCTGAACCTACGGGCGGAATACAGCGCCTTTGACCGGCAAACCGGCAGGCCGCTGTGTGTTGGGAATGGGGAGGTAGCAAGACGTGTGGGGGCACAAGGCATGGAGGAGGTCAGCTGCTCTGGACCAGAGCGCTGCGCCTTTGCCGGGCAACAAGGCTGCAAGCTGTACGGGCGACTGAACCTGTTTGTGGAGGGGCAAGGGGATGAGCTGGGCAGTTTTATCTTCCGTACCACCGGCTACAACTCGGTACGCACCCTGGCGGCGCGACTGAAGTACCTGGAGGCAGTGAGCGGGGGCCATACCCGCTATCTGCCGCTCACCCTGCGGTTGCGAGCCAAGAGCACCACCCAGTCGTACCGCACACCGGTCTACTACGTGGATTTGACCTTGCGGGAAGAAACCAACCTGACTGAGGCGGTCAGGCAAGCACTGGAGGCCGCCCGGCGTGATCAAGAGGCGGGGCTCGCCATCGACCAGATGGAGCAGGCCGCTCGCGACCTGCTGCGCAATGGCCAATTTGAGGATATCGATGAAGAGGTGCCGATGCTGCTGGAGGAGTTCTATCCCGAAGCCAAGAGCGACGAGACGGAAAATGGTCTCAATGGCGCTGTGGCGACAACAGCACTTAACGCCCCGCTAGGCCAAGCGACCAGAGCACCGCAGAAACCGCAACCACGAAGGAGCCCACTCACCAACAAATTGGGGAAAAGGACCCCATCCCCTTCCCCCGGTTAACTGCTGATGTCCCTCTGGAATGGGCAAGCGGTTCTACTGAATCATGAGGCCCTCCCTATAGGGCCCAGTTCACGACTTTCAGTCCGATTGCATTAGCAAATCGATATCCACGGCAATCACAGAACGGCTCATTACTGGATCCAACTGCTGGCGCTGGGTCAATAGCTCAGGCCCTAGTGACATGCACGAATACGCACTAAAAAGGCACTGTTTTCAAGTCAATAGGGTTGGTTTCAGGCTTTTGACTTGTGCCGTCATTGTACCCTGCCCTATTGACCAGGAGGAGACCATGGCACTGGTGGGTTATGCCCGCGTGAGCACGGTAGGCCAAAGCCTGGATACCCAGCTTCAGGCGCTGGCTGAGTGCAGCACGATTTTTCAGGAGAAAGTCAGTGGGGCAAGGGACGACCGCCCCCAATTGGCTCAGTTACTCAACTTTGTGCGTGAGGGGGATGTGGTGTTGGTCACCAAGCTGGATCGCTTGGCCCGCAACACCCGTCACCTGTTGGAGATCTCGGAATACCTGCAAAGCAAGCAGGTAGCACTGAGAATTTTGAATCTGGGGATCAATACCTCGACCCCTACCGGCAAGCTGATGCTCACCATGATTGGTGCTATCGCCACCTTCGAGCGGGAGCTGATGCTGGAGCGGCAGGCGGAGGGCATTGAGTTGGCCAAACAACGTGGCGTGTACAAAGGCCGCAAACCTACCGCGATGGCAAGAGGAGAAGAAGTGCTGGCTCTTGCCGACCGGGGACTTGCCAAAACAGAGATAGCAAGACAAACGGGGATCAGCCTCTCCAGTGTGCAACGCATTCTCAAAACCGCCGCGACGAGTTAAAGCACAAGCCCCCCAGCTGCGTTGCTTGAGCAGGGGGTTGTATCACTTACCAAGGAGCAATGACCTTCGATGGAAATACTGCAATATGATGATTTTCGTACCGAGAAAATAGCAGCCCTTATTAATACCCGAAGCACCTTTGAGATTGTGGGTGTCTCCGGAAACATGGGCAGTACCGTTCGAATTCTTGAGACAACGATAGAATCAGCCGGATTGAAATGCAGGGTATACACCCAAGGGCGTATTGCCGCAGCAGGAGCAACATTTTTAGGTGGCGCAACCGGGGTTGCAGGTATGTTCGCAACCCTTGGTATCGCAGCGCATAACCTGGCTACGTATAACCCTGACTATGAAATAGTGAAACATGTCGTGGATGGTTCCATCAGCGTGCGTTACAAAAAATAACCATCATTCAGACCGTTCTTTTTAAGATGAAGAACGTTGGGGAGTAATAAAAATGAATAAACTTTTAATTTCGTCAATCACCGCATTGCTGTGTAGCAACGCGTTGGCCTATGGTGAGGCAGGCCAATGGTCGAGTAGAAAAACACAGGATGGTATGGAGTATGCCGCTGTGATTGATGACCAGAATAAGCTCATCATCTCTTGCGATAAAAATGGTAAAGATATCGCTATGTATGCCACGATTAAAGGTGTCCAAGTTGGCACTGATGTATACGATAGAACCTTTGATATAAAAACCAGCGAATCTTATTACTTCACACCTTACGTGATAAATGGAGATAGCAGCATATCGAATTTCTTTAAGTTATGGGATGAAATAAGATCCGGACATTCCATTATGTTGGACCAACGTGGCCCCAAATTGCCAACAGAAAATGCCAGTCAAGTATTGCCAGCACGTGACAGCAGTGAATTCATCTGTTTGACGAAAGGGATAAAAAAGAAAGACTATCAGGCGCCCGCCCAAGTTACACATACCAAAGTGGGTAATGAACATCGCTACTCGGTTGTCGCTGACGATAAGCATGCGTTGTACTTCTCTTGTGACAACACCAATAAAATGACCATGCGAGCAATCCTGGATGGTGACAAGTATGACGTTGAAAAGGATTCGTTTTACGTCAGTGTCGGAGACAAGGCTGAACCTGCAAGCGTAATAACCAACAACAAGACGTACCTTGATAAATTTTGGGATGGCTTGCGTGAAAATAAACCCCTTTATCTCATCTCTCAACCAGACAATATTACCTACGTATTGACTCCACAGGGGGGATCCTCTGCACTACCTGACAGAACATCTTCAGATTTTACCTGCCTCACGGCTGATACCATCTCACATAAAAAGAATGATGCACTGTTAGCCCAGCAGGGGCCGACAACAGCCTCCACATTTTCGGTCAATGTGCGGCCAATTATCCCCAACAAGGGGTTGCCATCAAAAGTAATAACTGTTGTTTCTCACAGCGACCGGGTGAAGATAACGAAAGCTGTCGTTAACAGAGGCCAGTGTCAAGTAAAGTCAATTTCCCCATTACCTCTAACGTTAGCTTTTGGTAAGGAACTCATGCTTTACACGGGCTATGACTGCAACGTGTTAGAATTGAGTTTATCAACTACCAATGGTGATGTGGAATACCAGTTCCAACCACAAAATTAATCTGTACGTTGTATTTAACAAAAATGAGTGAGGCTTGGAATATGAAATGGTTAATTGTATTGCCTGGTTTGCTTATTTCATCCAGCGTAGCCTTTGCCTATGGCGAGGCCGGACGCTGGAGCAGTGGCTGGGGTCAGGGCACCAGCGAATACACGGCGGTGGTCAACGAGCAGAACCATCTCAATATCGCCTGTAGTGACACCCGCAAGGTCAGCATGACGGCCACCGTGCAGGGCAAGGAGTACGGCTCTTATGCTGGGCAGGCTTTCGCCATCATCGTCGATGGCAGCCAATATGATGCGCCCTATGAGACCGAGTCCCGTGTCGGTGAGAACAATTTCTTCGACATGTGGAGCAAGCTACGTAAGGCCAAGTCGATCCGCATTTTGACGGCTGACGGCAAGCAGCTCGCACTGCCGACCCAAGAGGCAGCCTCTGTACTGCCCGCTACCAATACCCCCGAGTTTGACTGCTTGATGTGGGACCAATAGTTCACCCCCATTCCCATCCAAGAGGAGGCATTTGCCTCCTCTTTTTATTTCGGCCATTCACTCACCCGTTAAGGAGACGCACTATGCCCCCCTGCATTCCCCCCGAATGCGAGCCATTCGATCACCCAGGCTTTTGGCACAAACTCTGGGCCTTTGCCAAACGTGCCGGTCGGCCCTTTATCGAGATCTGCCTGTTGCTCTACTACACCAGCCAGAAGGATAACCTGCCGCTTTGGGCCAAGCTGCTGATCTACAGTGCGCTGGCCTACTTTATCTCCCCCATCGATGCCATCCCGGATGTGCTACCGATGGGGCTCGCTGATGACATTGCGGTGCTGAGTGCCGCACTCGCCAGTATTACTGCCTTCATTGATGACCAAATCCGTGCCCGTGTGGCCAGAAAAATGCGCGAGCTGTTCGGCCAAGATTAACCCCCACAAGGAGTACACCATGACCATTCCCTTTTTCCGGGACGGCTTTGCCCTGCCCGTTAACCAAGCATTGCTGGTTCAGCTTAACCAGGAAGTCACTAAAACCGAGCTCAATCTTGAGCGCTTAACCCAACTGACTTTCAACTTTCGCAACCCCGGCTACAGTCTCGAACAAGGCGGCGTGCACCCAGTCGAGATCCGCCTGATCCGTGGGCTCGATGGCTGGCTGTTCGATTACGTCACCGACTTCAGCTACCAAGGGCTTGGCCAGGATGCCGAGCTCTGCAAAGAGCTCGATTTCAACTTCCTCGATGGGGAACACACCATGTTGGGTTGGGGACCACTGCGACTGGCTGAAGCGCGGGAGCTGTTCGATATCTGGCAGAGCAACTTCATTGCCTACTGCCGGTTGGAGTGTTTCAGCGTCACGGTCGCAGGAGATTAGGAGGACCCATGAGCCAAGAATTAGCGCTCTCCCACTACTCACGTCAGTGGTTGGGACAAGTTGCCGCCAACGCCAAGATAACCCCCACCCGCAGTAGTCAGCGCTGGCTGCTGCACCTGACACCGGATAGTCCACACATCCGTACAGTCACCCTGCAGGTCCGTTGGTCTGGCGTGCAGTGGCAACTGCTCACCATCAGCAATGCCGATGACGGGCGCACTATGAGCCAGCCGAGAGATGAGATCTGTATCGACCCTAAACACAGCTGTTTCTGGCGTTGCCAAGAAGGACCAGTCTCACTCACCGATCAGCCTCGCGTGCTTGCAAGCTTCCTGGCTGACCTGCAGCGCATCTGCATCCACCGCGGCTATGCCGTGGAGAGTGACCCCATCGCCGACAAGGAGAGCGAAGATGATTAACGCCGTGATCGCCATCGAGCTGGAGGGTTATCTTGAGCACGATGGTCAGATTGAAGTGGTGCATGACAAAGGCCTGCCCAAAGTTTCGGGTTTAGTCAATAACCCACTAAAATTCCACAATAATTAAAATTTTTCCTACACTTAGACTAACGCTCACAGGGATATCACTATGAACTTATCCATTAAAAACAAGCTGGTCTTGGCTATAGGTATCATCATTCTGGTGATCACCGGCCTGCAAGTCTGGTACAACACCTCACAACTGCGCACTGAAACCCAGAGACTGGTCTGGAGCATCATTGACGAAAGCTCCATGGCCAACGTCAAGGGTATCTCCAACTGGGTCGATGCCCGCATCAGCATGGTCAGTACCACCAAAGAAGCATTCACCAAAGAAGATGAACCCATCAGTCATCTGGCCCAAGCCATGAATGCCGGTGGCTTTGAGGGGGTCTATGTCGGTACAGCTAACGGCAAGATGATTGAGAGTAACCCCTCCGGCCTGCCAGCCGATTATGACCCCCGTCAACGTCCCTGGTACAAGGATGCGATGGCAGCAGGCAAACTGGTCATCACTGCGCCCTACGCCGATGTCTCTAACGGCAGTTTGATCGTCACCATCGCCGAGCCGTTCCAACGCGGCAACACCCAGGGGGTTATCGCCGGAGATGTCTCTATCAGCGCCCTTATCTCGGACATTCTGACGGTCACTACCGAGGGGACTTACGCCATTCTGGTCGACAGCAACGGCACCATCATCGCGCATCCCGATGCCTCCCTGAGTCTGAAACCCGCCACAACGCTAGCCCCCGAGTTGACCGCGTCTTACATCAATCAGATCGCTCATGACGGTACGATCAACGAGCTGGTGATCAGCGGTAAGAAAGAGGTCTTTGACTTTAACGCGATCCCCAACACCAATTGGTATTACGGCATGATGGT
>NZ_JBFODN010000254.1:0-8560 GCF_040908345.1 Aeromonas sp. R3-1 | reverse complement strand
GGAGCCTGCTCTTGGCGAGTAGCACCCTAGCGGGTCGCCAGCACCAGTGGCAGGGATCGCAAGATCTGCCGCTCCGCCAGGGTCGAGAGGATAAACATCACCATATAACCGAGGCCCAGCGCCACGATAATCGCCACCACATTGGCAGTGAATTCGGCCACCAGATAGTAGGCGGCGACCAGCGCCACTATGCCCGCCAGCCGGATCAGCAAACTCTGGGTAAAGTGACCGTGAGCCTTGATATAGGCGAGCTGATAGCCGTTGAGCATCATAAAGATAAAGAAGATGGAGAAGTGGAACAGCACAGGCACCGCCCCCACGTAGTCGGCGGGGAAGAACAGCAATACCAGCGGCTTGCCCGCCAGCAGCATCAAACCAAAGAAGGCCAGACTGACGATGGCGGAGAGCCGGAAGATCCAGCGGCGTATCATCCTGATCTGACGGTGATCGCCGTTGCGCAGATTGACCGCCAGCTCAGGCAGCACAAAGCGGTAGATGGGGAAGACAAACAAGGTGGTCATATAGGTGAAGATGGGGCGCACCACCACCTGAAAATCCCCCAGCTCGTCGATGCTGAAGTGGCGGATGGTGAGCAGCACAGTGATGTAAATCATCAGGATACTGGCTCCCGCCTCCAGCGAGGCGGTAAAGCTCTTCTTCACATAGCTCACCATCTCGGGGCCGAGCGCCACCTTGGCCAGCGGCCTGGTGGCGATGGCCCGACGGCGCGAAACATACATATAACCGGCGATGGCGAGCGAGGAGAAGGTCAGCCCGTAGAAGAGCGAGGCAAGTGCATCCATCCCCAGCCCGAAGTAACAGGCCATAAACAGCAGACCGTTGGCCAGCGGCTCCAGCCAGGTGACCCGGTTGGAGAGCGCATACATCCGGTACATGGCCACCAGATTGGTGAAGTAGACCTTGAGCCCCAGCCCGAAGATGACCCCCACCAGTTGCAGATACTCCACCCGGATATGGAGCCCGTGCTTGATATAGGGGATCACCGCCCCCCAGGTGAGCAGCACGATGCCGATGAGGAAGTAGCGGAAGATATTGATGATGTCCCGATCGTTTTTGGTCTGGGAGTAGCTCACCACCATGGATGAGCGAAAACCTGTCATCAGGATAAAAGAGAGGGAGATCAAATCCACCACGCTGTTGAACAGCGCCAGCTCCCCCTTGGCGACCCACTGCGCCAGCCACACCTTGAAGGAGAAGCCGATAACGATGCTGACCAGCGAGGCCCACATCCCGGTGATAAAGGCCTGCTTGAGGCGCGCGAGAGAGGCGTATTGCATAACGAAAATGGATAACTTTCAGGGAAAAGAGAGAGGGCCATCTTATGAAAGCCCACCCCCCTTGAACAGCGTTAATGCCACGCACTCACAGCCACCAAAAAAATCGCAAACGCAAAACGCCCGCTTATTTCCTGAAAGCGGGCGTTTTGTGGTGTGCCGTTATGGCTGCTGATTGCAGCAATGGCACGGCTTGCAGGCTCTCTGCCACGCAGCGGCTATGACTGCGGCACCGCCTTGATAAGCGCCTCGTAGTGATCAATCAGCTCGGGGCCGTGCAGCGGTGAGTCGTGACCGCCAATCACCGTCTTGATCGGCAGCTTCATCGCTTTCAGCCGCTCGATGGTCTGCGGATACGCCTTCACATTGGCAAAGCTCAGGTTGCCCAGCTTCTCCTTGAGGATGCAGTTGCCATAGAGCACCTGCTCGTCGGGGAAGTAGACAAAGATGCCGTCCGGCGTATGGGCCGGGCCCGCATAGAAGGCGCGCAGCTTGCCCTCTTGCAGCGTGAAGTCGCCATCGTGCACCACGTTGGGCAGCACCAGCGGCAGATCCGGATACTCCGGCAGCCCCTTGCGGGTAAAGGCGACAATCTCGGCCCAGTCGCTCTTCATCAGATCCCGGGTCTGGCGCGTCGCCACCACCTTGGCCCCGATGGACTTCCAGTAGGCGTTACCGCCCGCCCGGTCGGTGTGGTAGTTGGTGTTGATCACCTCCAGCACCGGCTTGCTGCTGACTCTTTTTATCAGCTTGTGCAGCTCTCGGGCGGTATCCGGCGTCCAGGTCGCCCCCACTACCGTCACCCCCTTGGCCCCGAAATAGACCATGGAGTTCTCTTTGACGTAGTAGTTATCCTCCACCACATAGACAGGGCCGCTCACCTGCTTAAGGGAGATCCCCGCCGCCCGCACGCTGCCACCCCAGAAACTCGCCATCAGCACCACGGCCCCGGCCAATGTGCACTTCATCCAACCTTTCATCATCTTGCTCCCTCGAACCAACCGCCCCCTCGCCACCACTGTGGCAAGCCGGGCCTTTTAAGCAGTGGGCAGAAGATACGGGGGATTTGTGAGGGGAAAATGAGGTTGTGTGAAGAGAAGGTGAAGTCTGGGAAAATTCAGAAAAATCAGGGGGGAATCGACGATGAGCCACGACCAATATGGCGATTGACGGTGCGGGAAGTGGAGAGAGGTAAAGGCTCAAAACACGCAATCAGCGCCTTGATGTAGGGACGATTAGCGCAGCGTAATCGTCCGTTTACCGCGATCGCCCGAATACTCTTAACTATTGGGTACATAACCTTATTTCTGCGAAGTTCAGCACACTCCATGACTTCATACGAGACTCATCAGGCAGTAGACTAAGTCAACTTTGATGGTGCAGCCCTGTTTATCTTAAGTGGAGTATTAATATGTTCAACGGAGTTCGTGTTTTCGATACTGTTTTAGATGGTAAAAATACAAGAGATATGGTTTCAAGAAACTCAGCTGATTTTTGGAAACCATTTTGTAAATCAGCAGGATGGAACTTTAATTATGAGCGGATCCATTCATTAAACGACCTTAAGTATTTTTTCTCAAAAAAAATCAAAGAGGATATTATTATCTTTTCAGGGCATGGTAATGAAAATGGCTTCTATTTTTCAAATGGAGATTGCCTTGATAAAAATACAGATACTTTCATTCCAGAAAAAAACCATGGAAAAGTAATTATATTTTCATCATGCCTAATTGGAAATAATGAGTGCACTTCCAAAGCGTTAAAAGCATTTTTCTCCGCAGAAGCTCTTTTTTCATATCGGCACCTTATGTCAGATAGATTCTGCTTTTTAAATGAATCCATACTACTCTCCTCTATAGAGCATAAGTTCAACCGAGGTAAAAATAGCTTTACAGAAAACGACTTTAGGGAGTTTCAGACTCAGACTAATTTTATGAAAAACATGAATGAAAAACATGTGAAACTACATCCAATGGTTATGTTTTAAACCTTAACGCCATCTATTAATTAATTTATTTCAAGATGATAAAAAACACCCACTTGTAATACAGGTGGGTGTTTAGACCGATCATCATCGGACACGTCAAAATATTTAACTCACAACAACAATCAAACCAACGGTGGCGTCCGCGGCGGCACCCTGCGCTTGCTGCCGGTGGACTCGAAGGCCGAGGCAAAGCGCAGCAGGTTGTTGTCGTCATAGGCGCGACCGGCGAAGGTCAGCCCCACCGGCATACCGATATCAGCCATCACCCCCATGGGGACAGTGACGGTCGGCACGCCGAGGTGGCGAATGGCGAGGTTGCCGTTGGCAACCCAGATGCCGTTGCTCCAGGCGATATCGGCGGAGGCCGGATTCACATCCGCATCAGCCGGGGCGACGTCGGCAACGGTCGGGAACAGCACGGCGTCGAGCTTGAGCCCGTCCATCCAGTCCTCCAAGTCCAGCTTGCGGGTCTTCTCCAGACCGCGCAGGCCGTCCTGCACCGATGCAATCTCGTCAAAACGCTTGAGGCCGCGCTTGGCCATATTGACGTACTCGTCCATGCCCGCCGCCAGATCGCCCTCGCGGTTAGGCAGGGTGCCAGGATCGTGGGGGAAGATCTTCGGCCCATCGACATCGGCCAGCTTGTTCAACTTGGGATCGCCGTTGGCGCGCAGGAAGTCGTCGAACGCCCAGCCGGAGAGCTCCCACAGCTCGTCATTGAGAAACTCCGGGCTCACGATGCCGCGATTGAACACGGTCGGTGCGCCGGGTCTGTCCCCTTCGCAGTTGGAGACCAGCGGGAAGTCCACTTCGATAACTTCCGCGCCAGCGGCTTCCAGCGCCTTGCGCGCATCTTCCCAGAGGGCAATCACGGTCTCGCGGGTATGGATGCGCTGACCGGTCGGGCCGCCGATGCCGGGGTTTTCGCTGGTGCCAGCCAGTTCATCCTTGTTGATAAACATGCGCGGCACGCCGAGGCGCTTGCCCTTGAGGGCATCAGGCTTGGCAGCCAGCTCCAGATAGGAGGCCGGACGCACCTCGGAGGCCTTGGGCAGTTGCACCCAGGGCTGCATGCGCCACAGATCGCCACGGGTCTCGGCATCGTCAGCCACTACCACGTCGAGCACTTCCAGCAGGTCGTTCATGGTACGGGCATAGGGCACCACCACATCCATGGTCGGAGTCAGCGGCCAGTTGCCGCGCACCGAGATGACGCCACGGGACGGGGTGTAGGCGCACAGGCCGTTGTTGGAGGCAGGGCCACGGCCACTCGACCAGGTCTCTTCGGCCAGACCAAAGGCGGAGAAGCTGGCAGCGGTGGCGGTACCGGCGCCGTTGGAGGAGCCGGAAGCAAACGGCGCGGTCAGGTAGTCGGCGTTGTAGGGGCTCTCGGCACGGCCATAGACGCCGCGCTGCATGCCGCCATTGGCCATCGGCGGCATATTGGTTTTGCCAAGGCAGATGGCACCGGCGGCGCGCAGGCGCTCAACGGTAAAGGCATCGCGCTGGGCCACCAAATCCTTGAAGGCCGGGCTGCCGGAGGCGGCAGTCAGCCCCTTGACCAGATAGCTGTCTTTGGCGGTGTAGGGGATGCCATCGAGCGGCCCCAGGGTCTCGCCACGGGCGCGGCGGGCATCAGAATCTTGCGCCTCTTTCAGCGCATCGGGATTGGCGACCACCACGGCGTTGAGTTTGGTGGCAGTCTCGGGGCCGTTGTAGGCCTCGATCCGGGCCAGATAGGCCTTGACCAGTTCGACCGCAGTAGTGCGGCCTGATTCGAGCGCGGCACGCAGCTCGGCAATGGAAACCTCGGTCACTTCGATCATTTAGGATCTCCTGTAAAAGGGTGACTGTTTGTCATGATGATCGCCGCATCAGCGCCTGCGACCATCACACTATCAAGGGATAAAACCCCACGGCGTGGGGTTTTGAATACTCACCGGAACCGGTTCTTATTTGCCGGAAGGGATCTGTTGGGTAATGCAGTGGATATTGCCACCGCCCAGCAGGATCTCGCGGGCCGGTACGCCGACCACGGTGTGCTCCGGGAAGATCTCTTCCAGAATGCGCTGGGCTTCGCCATCGGTGGCGGCATCCAGCAGCGGATAGACGATGCGATCGTTGGTGATAAGGAAGTTCACATAGGAACCAGCCAGACGGCCTTCTGCCTCGCGCGGCACACCGGTACCGCTCTCGACACCGGCAGACTCCTCTTCGGTGCAGAACAGCGGGCCCGGCTGGGGCAGCTTCCACACTTTCAGCTTGCGACCCTTGGCATCGACCGCCGCTTCCAGCACCTTGAGGGCGGCCACGGAGCGGGCGTACTGGGGATCGTTCTGATCGTCAGTCCAGTGCAGGGCCACTTCACCCGGACGCACGAAGCAGCACATGTTGTCGATGTGGCCGTCGGTTTCATCCATGTAGACGCCTTCGTCCAGCCAGATAAAGCTGGTGACACCCAGATAGTCGCGCAGGTAGGCTTCGATCTGCTCTTTGGTCAGGTGCGGGTTGCGGTTTTCGTTGAGCAGGCACTCGGCGGTGGTCAGGCAGGTGCCTTCGCCATCGACGTGGATGGAGCCCCCTTCCAGAATCAGCGGCGCATCGTAGCGAGCCATGCCATGCTGGGCAAGCATCTGGGCTGCGACCTCTTCATCCTGATTCCACGGGTAGTAGAGACCGCCCTTGTGACCACCCCAGGCGTTGAAGCCCCAATCCACCCCACGGCACTCGCCAGCCGCGTTGGTAACGATGGTCGGGCCGGTATCGCGGGCCCAGCAGTCATCGCTGTCCATTTCGACCAGAGTGACGTGGGCGGGCATGATGGCGCGGGCCTGCTCCATAAACTGGGCCGGAACCCCCATAAAGACCGGGGTGGCCCCACCGATGGCATCGGCCACCTTGGCGAAGGTCTCTTGCGCGAAGCGACCGGCTACGCGCCAGTTGTCCGGGCGAAACGGCCAGATCATCCAGACGGCCTGCTGGTGCGCCCACTCGGCGGGCATGGTGAAGCCGTCGGCGGCCGGCGTGGAGTTAATGGTCTTGATGCTCATCGCAAGGCTCCTTGCATGGATTGAGGCCCCCGTTTACGCCCGATGCGGCGCGGGAACCCGGAAAAATAAGAGTGGGTCGCAGATTAAGACGTTGCGCCCCCATCCATCAAATGAATAGGATGGATTGTCCCATAAACACGGCGAATAATCCCTCCCATGAAACTGCACCAGCTCGACCTCAATCTGCTGCTCGCGTTTGACGCCCTGATGACGCAGGGCAGCGTCACCCGCGCCGCCGAGACGCTTTTTATCAGCCAGCCCGCCATGAGCCACTCCCTTAACCGGCTGCGCACCTTTCTCGGCGACCCGCTTTTGGTGCGCACTCCGCAGGGGATGCTGCCGACCCCGCGCGCCCAGCGGCTGCATCTCGGGGTGCAGCAGGCGCTGCGGCTGCTGGAGCAGCAGCTCACCGAAGAAGAGGAGTTCGAGCCAAGCCAGTCGAAGCGACGCTTCGTGCTCTGCACCACAGATTACGTGGAGTGCGTGCTGATCCCGCCGCTTATTCAGCGGCTCAGACGGCTGGCGCCGGGGGTCACCATCGAGATCCGCATCCTGCGTGACACCCTGCCAGAGGCCGAACTGGCAAGCGGCGAGATCGATCTGGTGCTGGGCTTTGACGAGTACATGCAGGTGCCGGGGTATCTCGGCAAAGAGACCTGGCTCACCGAGCCGCTGGCCGGGCTGGTGCGCGCCGATCTGCCCATTGCCAAATCGGCCCCCGCCGGGGCCGAGGATGACCCCTCCCAGTGGCAGGAGCGCATCACCCTGCAGCAGCTCATCGCCATGCCCCATGTGTTCCATTCGCCGCTCGGTACCTCGGAGGCGAGCCTAGACCGCTATCTGAAGAGTCAGGGCTTTAGCCGCACCATCTCGGTCAACAGCCAGAGCTATATGTCCGCCGCCGCCATCGTCAGCCAGAGCGATCACCTCTTGGTGCTGCCCAGCATGGTGGCCGAGCTGCTCGCCACCCACTGGCCGCTGAAAAGCCTGCCGCTGCCCGAAGATGTGCCCGACTACCACCTCAACTGCGTCTGGCATCCCGTGCATGCCCAGCAACCGGCGCTGGTGTGGCTGAAGGATTTGATGAAGGAGCTTGTTGGCCGACCATGATGCCCAAACCAAACCTCGATCAATTCCCTCTCCCTCCGGGAGAGGGTTAGGGTGAGGGCTGCTCCTGCTCCCTCCCCCCTCATCCCCAGCCCTTCTCCCGCAAGGGGAGAAGGGAGCCGTTACGCTACCACTTGCAGCATCGCTGACAACCATTCAGCCAGTCTGCCAGCTAGTCGATTCCCCATACATGCAAAAAGTTACCGTCATCTTCCTATTACCCAATCCAGCTTCCCCTGCTCAAATCCGGCAACGAACACAGTGATGATCAGCCCAATCCCAACCACAACTCGATCTGTACCCTCTCCCATTGGGAGAGGGCTAGGGTGAGGGGACGCAATACCCAACCGGTAAACAGATGGGAAGCTGGCTATATCTATAAGGCGATACAGAGTGGGAGCAATTAATGGAGAGCAACCGTGTTGCCAAGCGGCTGAGACGGGATGCCACGCAGGCAGAGCAGAAACTGTGGCAACAGCTGCGCAATCGCCGTCTGGCGGGGCTGAAATTTCGCCGCCAAATGCCCATCGGCCCCTATGTGGTGGATTTTATCTGCCTTGAACAGGGATTGGTCATCGAAGTGGATGGTTCGCAACATGGAACACAAACGAACCAGATGCATGATGAGGCTCGGACAGCCTATCTCAATCAGCAGGGATTTCGGGTGATCCGAGTGTGGAATAACGATGTACTGGGCAGGCTCAACTCCGTGCTGGATTTTATCCTGTTCTCATTACGTCAATCCGATTGACCCCTTCCCCTCAATTCAAAAAGCAAAAACGGAGAAGGGGACACCCTATCCACTGACTATTTTTAGGCTATGTCCCAATTACGTGTTGCATGGGGCGCCCCAGCGCCTCATGCAAACATGTTTTGATATTTACGCCTTTTCCGTAACGCTCCAGCATCCGGCGCCAACCCAAGTAGTTCTTCAGGTAGCGCGTCGCCACGTCATGGAACCGCTCCATCCACTCTTTCAACCGATGGTGATATCCGTTCACATGCTGGATGTGATACGCACCGACTACCCGTTCGCCTTGACGATTGCGCACCACCTGATGGGTTATACCCTGTTCCTTGCTGAAACAGGCATACACACCCGCCCCATCGCTACACAGCAC